>DMYK01000158.1:0-15432 GCA_003483675.1 Microcoleaceae cyanobacterium UBA11344 | reverse complement strand
CGATCGATGTATTGACAAATTGGCAGAATATGCACCCAATATCAAGAACGCAATTATCGGCCGCCGGGTGGAAAGTCCGGCAGAATTGGGAGAGCGTTTGGGGGCTTTTAAGGGGAATTGTTACCACATTGACATGACGCTGGATCAGATGATATTTTTCCGCCCTTTACCGGAGTTGGCTAATTACAAAACGCCGATCGACGGTTTGTATCTCACGGGGGCGGGTACCCATCCGGGCGGCTCGATTTCGGGGATGCCCGGACGCAATACGGCTAGGGTTTTTATGCACTCGCAACAGCCGATCGCGCAATTTTTGGCGGATGTGACCAATTCTTTGAAATCGACGGCTAAGTCGGTGTTTCGAGGGCATTAGAAGTAAGATTTTTTAACCGCAGATGAACGCAGATAAACGCAGATGGCAATGTGAGTCATCTGCGTTTCATCGAGTCAATATTTTAACTAGATTTAGCATTAATTCCAGTCATAATCTAGTTAAATACAACATCAAAAAAAATACTATTGCAATCACTATAACAGCTACTACCAGTATAACTGCCAAGAAATTTAAACCAGAAGAAACTGTCCACACAATTGCCACAATATAAGGGCCCCCTACAAAAATAGCAGCAAGTATTGCTGTTAATGGCGTCCACTTAATATCTCTTTTAGTAAAAGGAGTGGCTCCCAAACCTTTGAATTGGTAGGGGTCGGATAACCCTAAAGGTTTGGGGGATGACACTATGGGTTTTTGAGAGGGGGCTAATGGTTTTTGACGTCGCAGACCCATGTTGTACTCCTTGCGAACAATTAGTAAATTTATTGGAATGATTTTAGAGGAGTTTTTGATTACAATAAATTCCCCCTTTCTAAAAGAACAATAGCATCAGATCCCGCACTGCTTCCATCAGATCTGCGAGTCTTTCCATAGGGTCGTTTTGCTTCTTCAGGATTGAATACTTCTTGCCAAGTTTGATCGGGTTGGCGAACTATAAATCTGATTTTGACATCTCCTGGTAAACTGCCATTAAACACTCGATTATCAAGAATCAAGTTATACATTGGCGGATAAGTTATCAAAAAGCAAGGAGATTCATCGAAAAATTTATCCAAAGCTTTCAGAACGGTATCAGGTGTTTCTTCATTTCCGGGTTGAGGAAATTTACCAATATGTTCAATTGTGGAGACCGACAAAACTTTTCTACCCTTCAACTCCACATTCATTATTGACAGTTTATCAGTGACGCTGGGATGTTTATCGTAAGGGTCAATAATTTTTTCTACTCGAATAGGTCTCCAATAATTACAAGAAACAGCTCCAATTTCCCAAACATTTTCACCAGCCAAAGAAAGCCATTTATCTACAATAGACATCTCTACAGTCCTCTCAGTTCTGGGTTCTGGAGGGAAGCCACAATTTCCTCTGTGGTAAAAGTATTTGAGAGTATGACCTGCAAAATTAAAGGATTCCAGATCTACAGATGAATCAACTAAGTTTTTGCTGTCAATATTCATGGGGTTATCCTCGTATTTTTTTCAAGTGTTTAGCTAGTCTTGTATCTAAAATTGGCTATTTTTCGTCTGTTATTGCAGGATTAGCGACGTACCTTTTTGGCGACCAATCTGACCATAGGACAGTATCTATCCCGTTTTCTTTCTTCCCACTTAGGACCGCTCTTCGAGCTAATGATTTCAAATCCTAGTTGCTCGAGCATATTTCCAAGAAGGGCGGCATCAAATCCATATTTATGAACGTTGTATTCATAATCATTACCTCCAAACATTAGATAGTTGAAAAACTCTAAATCAATATGACCTTCAACAAGTTGCTGACACATCTCCCGAACATCAGGAACAACAATATCAATAATGCCTCCCAAACGAACTAACTTCACCCATTCTTTCAGCACATTTTTTACTTCAAAGCGGTTGAAATGTTCGAGAATATGGGAAGCAAAAACTTCGTCAAATTGCTCGTAAATTTCTTCAGGAAACTTTTTAGCATCGCAGACTATTTCGATATCATCAAGAGGACGAATATCGTGGTGTATGTAGCCCGGTCGTGGTCTAGAGCCAGCACCAATTTCAAGTTTTTTGGGGCTGTTATCGTCGGGGATCTGGAAAATTAACGAACTATCTTGTGCATTCACGGTGATACCTCAAAATTTTAGGGCTACGGTTATCAGTTTCTCAACTAAACTGGAAAGAATTAGGACTTATCCTCCAGACTCGATCGGTAGGGTGTGTAATGCGTACCTTACTACACGTAAGTGGCAATACTTTTGGTAAAATCTACAATTGCTTGATGCAAACAATTAGAAAATCGCTCAAATGAAAAGTTTTCGTTCATGTGAACGCGACCTTTCTTGCCAATCTCGATTGCCAGTTCCTTGTTAGACCAAACATCTCTCAAACATTTTCTAGCTTCCTGCAAATCAATTTCGTAGTAACTTCCACTATGGGAAGCTTTAAAGTTCTGACCAAAAGGATCGGAAATATCGGAAACTAATTTTTCTTTGGTTGGCAGGCAAAAAGCCACATCATTTGTTAAGTAATCAAGCATTGATGTGGACAAGGGAGCAATAACTGGCAAGTCGCATAGCATTGCTTCCGCTATAGGTAAACCCCAACCTTCTCCTCGAGTAAAAGAAACAAAGGCATCGGCTCTATTGTAAAATCGATTAACCCATGCTGGATGAAGAGATTTGGTACTAAATGAACACATAGGAGGCTTATTATGTTCTTGGCTTTTCTTAATTAAAAAGTTACCGATTTCATCAGCTTTATCCCCCGGACAGTGGAGATGTAAATTTACTTCTTGCCAGGAAAATTCTTGAAAAAAGGCCTCAACGAGTAAATCAACTCCCTTTCTAAAACTGAAACTTCCTACAAATATAAAACTAAAACAATCCGACCCTTCAGAGCGCCATCGTGGCATTGGTTTAAATATTTGAGAATCGACTGGTAAAGGAGTAACGTAAACTTTGGGAAAATATTTATTAAAGACAGATAATCCACTACTAGAGGCTGTGATAATAGCATCAACTTCTTTCATGGCTATGATGTCTCGATCGTCCAAGTCTGACTGATCGCAAAGAGTAAAAAACATACATGGTTTTTGATATTTTTTGAAGCTTTGAGGAGGACCTATTTGCAAAACTAAATCGCAATGATCTAAGTTATTGACACAATCAATTGATTTGAGTTCTTCTTGATAAATACCTTCATACTCCCATTGTTTATTGTTGTCAAGAATCTGAACTTTCAAGTGTGGGTTGCGTGCAAGTGCTATAGCCAAACACTGGGCTACATGACCATATCCAGAATAAACTCGATGTCTGCCACCGTCGATAATCAAAACTCGAATCTGCCTGGAATCATGATTATTTTCGGATTTGAAATCTTTTGATATTTGCTTGGTGTGAAAAGTCGGCAAGGTTTTTAACTCCTAAATTTAGTCATGTAGTTAAGTAAAATCATGAGCGAGTGAGCGCATTCTTTTTTGTTTATACTCTTCAACCGATCCAGGCTCCGGAATATTTCACATTATTTTCTATGAAGCAAGTTGAAGTAGCTGATTGTAGAAAAGATTATAAATGCTCATGGCAGCACGTTTTGGTGAATATTTTGCTGCTGTTTCAATAGCATTTAATTTGAGTTGCAATAACACATTGCGGTCGGCTTGGACCAGTTTGCCAATACCCTTGATGCAATCCTCAATCGAGGTTGTGTCAACGACTACAGAGTTAAAATCCGGTATAGCAAATTCATCGGTTCCTCCTTTATTGGGGACAACTGGAATGCAACCAGAAGCCATTGCTTCTATAGCTGTACGCCCAAAAGCCTGGAAATCAGAAAGATCTAGAAATATATCTGAGTTCCGCAGCAGGGCCGCCACTTCGGAGCGACTCAGATGAGGGAAGATAGTAGTATTTTCTGGAATCGGTATCCCAGCAGATTCAATCAGACTCCGGTCAGAGCCAAATATGGTAAAATGCACTTGACTTGGAAACAATTCTGATAAAATTTTAGCGACAGCTAATGTGCGACGAGGAGCGCGTCTGGCTGTGGTGAATCTTACCATCATCGAAATCTCAATATGAGAGTTTTCACTCTTCAAATGAGGGTAGTAAACTTGATGATCGATGCTGGCTTGGACTTTGTGAACATTAACGGCATGATTGCGATCGACAATATGACACAACCAGTTGGTTTTGGCAAACCGGACAGCATGGGGAATCAGTGTATAGGATTCTCGTGCTTCTTCCCACTCAGGGGTATCTATACAAGAAAATAAGGGCTCGTAATCTTGTATATAGTAAGCCGGCAAAATCTGGTGATTGTCTCTGACTAGCATTTCCAGCATTTTTACTGAGCTATAAGTCGTTGCACAGACAACAGAGAAATTTTTAGCTAAGTTTTTTAGGTCTGTTAAAGTTTGATAAGAAACCGCAATTTTAGGGAGTTCTGGAATTTCTGTGTAACTCTTTAAAAAGTCAGTAAAGTTAGATTGATTGACAGCTATTTTGACAGGTATACCACAGCGATAAAGTGCTACAGCTTCTTGTACGACTGAATGAGCACCACCTCCACCGCCTCTGACGGGGAGAATAAACAAAATTTGGGGAAATTCATCATTGACATTTAACTTGACAGTAGGCTGATAAGAGGGAATAGATTTATTTCTATCTAGCTGACCGTTCTGGGCTAAGGCTTCCTTTAATTTGTAATAAGATGGAGAAAAGTTTGGGTCAAGCTCAAATGCTTGACGATAACAGCTAATTGCCTCTTCCCACTGCTGTTTTTGGCTGAGAAGTTCTCCTAAATTGTGGTAAACTTTGGCAGAAAAATCGGGTTGAATTTCAATAGCTTGACGGTAGGCAGCGATCGCGTCTTCTGTAACTTCAAGTTGTTGGAGAGCTTCACCTAAACGATAGTAAGCAGTAGGGAAATTGGGGTTGAGTTCGATCGCCCTACGGTAAGATTCGCTCGCTTTCTTCCATTCCTTGAGTTGACTGAGGGCATTTCCTAAGTGATGGTGAGCTTTAGAAAAATCCGGTTGCAACTCAATTGCTTGACGGTAAGATGCGATCGCATCCTCATATTTTCCTTGTTGTCGCCAAAGTTCTCCTAAACTGTGGTGAAAGTCAGAGTTATTTGGGTTGAGTTCAATCGCTTGACGGTAGGTGACAATTGCCTCTTCTATTAGTCCTTGTTGTTCCAGAGCTTCACCTAAACGATAATAAGCGTTAGGAAAATTGGGGTTGAGTTCGATCGCCTGACGATAAGAGGCGATCGCTTCGGGCCACTTTTTGAGTTGTATGAGGACATTTCCTAAGTTATTGTGAGCTTTAAAAAACTTGGGTTGCAGCTCTATTGCTAGACGATAACAGGCGATCGCTTCCTCGAATTGCTTGAGTTGACTCAGGGCATTTCCTAAGTTATGGTAAGCCTTAGAAAACTTCGGTTGCAACTCAGTTGCTTGGCGGTAGGCGACGATCGCTTCTTCATGTTTCCCTTGTTGTTGCCAAAGCTCTCCTAAGCTGAAGTGTAACTCAGGAGTATTTGGATTGAGTTCGATCGCTAGACGATAAGAGGCGATCGCTTCTTCCCACTGTTTGAGCTGACCCAGAACATTTCCTAACTGATTGTAAGCTTTAAAAAATTTCGGTTGCAGCTCAATTGCTCGACGATAACAGGCGATCGCCTCCTCATATTTCCCTTGTTCCCGCCAAAGTTCTCCTAAACTGTGGTGAAAGTCAGGATTATTTGGGGTAAGTTCAATCGCTTGACGGTAAGCGACGATCGCTGCTTCAGTTTCTCCAAGCTGTTTTAGAGCTTCAGCTAAACGATAATAGGCGGTAGGAAAATTGGGGTTAAGTTCGATCGCCTGACGGTAAGATGCGATCGCTTCGGGCCATTGTTTGAGTTGGCCCAGGGCATTTCCGAGGTTATGGTAAGCCTTAGAAAAATTCGGTTGCAGCTCTATTGTTTGACGATAACAGACGATCGCCTCTTGGTGTTTCCCCACTCGTTGCAAAACCTCCCCAAAACTGCGGTGAAACTCAGGGTTATTTGGGTTGAGTTCAATAGCTTGACGGTAGATAGCGATCGCCTCGTCTAATTTACCTTCACCAGCCAACTGTTTGCCTGTTTGGAAATTTGTTTCAGCAGTTTCTTGGTTAATTTTTATTGACATATACAAACCTCTATTTGATCTTGTTTTTCACTGAAATTATTATTGATTTCGCTGAGGTACGATATGTTCGCGGAGTTTAAGACGCAAACGATCGAGAGCTTGATTGTTTTTAATTTCCTCTGTCAAAGCTTTGACATTAATATCAGGATGCTTGGATTTGAAGGCTGCTGAACCTTGCTTAGAAAGCTCTTGACGGCGTTCGTGTCCGAAACTTTTAGACTTAGAGTGATAGACGTAGGCATGATCGGCGATCGCTAATTTAAACCCAGCTTTACGAGCTCGAATTGAAAAATCATTCTCTTCGCCATAACCGTAGGGAAAGCTTTCTTCATCCAGCCTACCTATGGCATCGATTACTGCTCTCTTAATCATGTAACAAAAACCATTAACAAAACTGACACAAGGAAATGCTTTTTCTGAAACATTTGCCACTATATTACTAAACATTTCCAGAGAGTATCCTTCAGGAATATTGTTAATCATCCAGCCTCCATTTTTGTCAAATATTTCGGGAATAGATTGCCAAGATGCACAATTTGAGAGGGGACCGACTATGCCAATATCCTTTCTAGAAGTAGCACATTCAATTAATTTTTCAAGCCACCCAGGAGTAACGATTGTGTCACTGTTTAATAAAATCATGTAGTCACCTTTGCTGGCGCGCAGACCAATATTAGCTGCTTTGGTATAACCGCGAGCCGTCTCATTTCTAAATAAAGTTGCTACAGAATCCTCTTGAACCCACGACTTAAGAAAGTCCCTAGTTTCTGGTTGAGAACCGTCATCTACAATCAGCAAACGATACTCAACCTTTGTGTGTCGTCTAATGGAAGTCAGACACTCTTTTACATCCTCGAAAGCATTGTGAACGCAGAGAATAATATCAACTCGATCAACTGTAGATTTTGAGACAGGCGAGAATTTAAATGACAAGGGAATTTGTGAAGATTTATTATGAACCTTCTGTTCTCCACAAAAATCAATCAGATCCGCTTGCGACTGTACACCGCCATCTTCAAAGCCATCATTAATCTGGAGCATGGCTTTCCATAGCTGCAAAAAAATTTCAGCATCATCTGGCTTAAGTTGCAGCCCCATCTGATAAAATACGATCGCTCCATCCCTCTGTCCTTGTTTAATCAAAGCATTACCCAAACCCAAATAGAGTTTCGGATCTTTTGGGTTAACCTCCAGAGCCTTATGATAGAGTTTGATATTATTTGGGTTGTCCTGAATAGCTTGACTGTAATAACTAATAGCTTCCTTGGCAGATAATGGGCTGTAATTTCGCAGCGCATCCCCCAATTTTTCATACACGCAAGGCAGATCCGACTTTAACTGAATTGCACACCGATAAGCAACAACGGCCTCTTCCCACCTCTCCAACTCCACCAAAGCTTCGCCCAAATTATAGTAAGACCAATGGAAGTCTGGATTGAGCTTCGTCGCACTTCTATACCCATCCACCGCCTCTTCCCATTTCTCCTGCTTAATCAGCACATCCCCTAAATTATTGTGCGACCAACAAAAATCTGGATTCAACTCAATAGCCAGACGATATGCAACAACCGCCTCATCTAACCTTCCTTGTCCCTGCCAAATATCCCCTAAATTGTGCTGGACTTCCCACAAATTAGGCTGAAGTTCGATAGCTTTATGATAAACTATTACCGCTTCATCCAACTCACCATTTTTAACAAGAGCATCCCCTAGACTTTGGTAAATCTCCGCCGCTTCAGAATCAATCTCTAGAGCTTTTCGATAGGAAGAAATAGCCTTCTCCCATTCTCCCTTTTTCGCCAAAGCTTTCCCTAAACTGTAGTGAGGTTTAGCAGCATTGAAATTAGCTCCCACACTCCCATAGGAATACTGATATCGCTTCCTATCCTGTTCCCCAGAATCCGAGTCAACCTTTTTTAAAGTAACTGATTGAGGAGGTAAAAGTTCATGATTTTGCTGCGATAAGACGGAAAAATCTGAATGATGATTTACTGGAAATGCAATAATTTTTGATTGGTTGCTCATCGCCTGTACCTGTTGTAATTTGAGACCAGTAAATCCGCTTAATTTATGATTCCTGGTGTTGGCTAAGCTATCCGGAAAAATTCTAAACTTTTGCTAGTTTAATGGCGCGCTGGTAAGCCTCGATCGCCTCATCAATCTCACCTTTTTCTTGCAAAGCATCCCCTAATTTGTGGTGAACTTCCCAGATGTCTGGTTTCAATTCAATGGTTTTTTCATAACACCCGATCGCCTCATCCAACTGACCCCAACTGTCTAAGACATCCCCCAAACTTTGATAAGCTTGAGCCAAATTGGGATTTAATTCGATCGCTCTTCGATAACAGGCGATCGCATCTTCCCCCCGGTTGAGACTTGCCCAAGCTTTCCCCAAACCGTAATGAGACCCCTCGAAATTCGGGTTCAACTCTATGGCTGGCCGATAAGCCGCGATCGCATTCTCCCACTTACCCTGAACGCTCAAAACTTCCCCTAAATT
This sequence comes from Microcoleaceae cyanobacterium UBA11344, assembly GCA_003483675.1. Lineage (GTDB taxonomy): Bacteria > Cyanobacteriota > Cyanobacteriia > Cyanobacteriales > Microcoleaceae > Microcoleus. Next base: position 6,736 of record DMYK01000158.1, on the reverse strand, counting down.
GTGATAAGCATCCGCATAACTCGGCTGCAACTCAATCGCACGCTGGTAACAGGAAATTGCCCGCTCCAACTTGCCCAGATCTAACAAAGTATTCCCCAGAGTAAAGTGTTCCTCAGCCGTTGCCCAGTTGATATCTAAAGTGAGAGCTTCATACCAGCAATTTGCCCCTAATTTTGGCTGGCCAGACTGCAAAAATACCTGAGCTAAATTCCGGTAAGCCGATGCTAAATTCGGTTGAATTTCAAGCGCTTTTCGGTAACAAGAAATTGACTTTTGCCACTGTTTTTGCTGAGCATAAAGACTGCCTAAATTAGCATGAACTTCAGCAAAATCCGGGTCAATTTCTATGGCTTGAGCGTACCAATACCACGCCGCATCTAGTTTGTCCATCGCTTGGGTAGCATTCCCCAAAATCTTGTAGGCAAGTGCCGCCGGAGGTTTCATTTCAATAGCTCGCTTGCACTCTGCGATCGCCTCCTCATATTTCTGCTGGCTGTAATAAGATTCTGCCTGTTTAATGTATGTTTCCGCATCGTAGCGAGGGACTATCTGAGCAGGTTTGCGATCGTTGCTATTGCCCTTTGCCGGCGCGGATGTGACAATTTCCGCAGATTTTGAATGACCGTTGCTGGGAGTATTTACCTGTGCTGCGGTGGCCAGAGAATTACCAGATTGATGATGATTTAGCAAACTATTTTTGTTAAGTTCCGCCACTCTTTGAAAACAGAGCGCAGCTTCATCTAACTTACCTTGCTGTTTCAACGCTTTCCCCATATTTTGATAAGCCCCAGCCCAGTTCGGCTTTAACTCGATAGCGCGGCGGTAACAAACGATCGCATGAGTAATTTGACCTTGCTTAAACAAACTGTTACCCAGTTTAAAATGTTGCTCTGGTGGCACTTTTTCCGGTGCCAAAGAATACGCTTCGTACCAGCACTCATTCGCCTCTTCCAGCTTACCTGCCTGCGTCCACACCCTAGCTAAATTACGGTAAGCTGGTGCTAAAATTGGTTGAATGGCGATCGCATTTTGGTAGCAATTAATAGCCGACGACCACTGTTTAGTCAGGGCATACAAACTGCCAAGATTTACGTGGGTTTCCGCATCATTAGACTTAATTTTGACGGCTTTTTTATAGCACTCCATCGCCCCTTCCATATTCCCTTGCGCTTGCAAAATCTTGCCACACAGTTTGTAAGCAGCCACCGCATCTGGTTGAATTTCAATAACTCGCTTGCACTCAAGGATAGCCAGATCAAATTGTTTTTGAACGTAATAAGATTCTGCCTGTTGAATGCACGCATCAGCCGTTTCCTGTTTCCGAGAATCTGCCTCAAAACTGCTTTCAACAACTGTCACTTGCGACAAAACATCAGCCGAGTTTTGAGGAATGGGGGCAGAATTCGTCGAGAGGGCGATCGCATTTAACTCTTGCGGTACAGTATCTATCGGTTCTGGCCGCTGCAACTGCACATTAGGTTTTTCAGCGGAGATTGTTGAACCGAGTTGCAATGGATTAGTTATAGGATTGTCCGACATCTGAAGCAACTCAGATTTCCCGTTCAAACTCAGAAATACTGTCTTGAATAAATCCCCAAAAATGTTGGCTGGACGTTCAATAAGTTTTCGATAATTGGCAGTTTCTTCGTTTAATTTTCTTTGGGATTTGAGAGCATTTCCTAAATGTTGGTAAGCCTCGTTTGAATTGGGGTTTAACTCAATAGCGTGGCAGTAACAGCGTATAGCCTGCGTTAGCTGATTTTGCCTCAAAAAGTTATCGCCTAGATGAATATGTTCTTCCGGTGTTGCCTTGTCAGGTTCGAGAGAATATGCTTTAAACCAGCACTCGTCAGCCTCCGACAACTGACCCATTTGCATCCATACCCTAGCCAAATTTCGGTAAGTTGATGCTAAATTGGGCTGGAGGGCGATCGCTTTTTGGTAACACGCAATGGCTGGCTGCCACTGTTGTTGCTGAGCATAAAGCGTCCCCAAATTAGTATAAGCTTCAGCAAAATCAGGATCGATTTCAATAGCCTTAGCGTACCATTTTTTCGCCTCATCTACCTTGCCTTGAGCTTGCCTAGCATTACCCCAAATTTTATACGCCCTCGCATCTGGTTTAACTTTGATAACTCGCTGACAAGCGGCCGCCGCCAGCTCAAATTTTCTTTGAGCATAAAATGCTTCTGCACCTTGAATGTAGACTTCAATATCATCAATATCGCAGGTAAAAACAGCGCGTTCACTATTAGTGTTTTTTGGTTCTTTTACCTGCAAGGAAGTTGCTTTTTGATAACAGACTAAAGCCCGCTCCCAATTTTTTTCTTGGGCGTATAAGGTGGCAAGATTGGTATAAACTTCTGCAAAATCTGGCTGAATTTCCAAAGCTTTATTATACCAATGCTTTGCCTTGGCTAAATTGCCTTGTACTTGACTAGCCTTGCCCAAAGTTTTGTAAGCTGGTGCAAAATCAGGTTTCTGCTCCAGGGCTTGCTCGCAAGCAGCGATAGCATCATCTAACTTGCCTTGTTCCAAATAAAAATCTGCCAGTTTTTGGAAATAATCTGCTGATTCTTGGTTCATGGAGGTGTTATTTTTAAGATTTGCCAAACTTAAATCTCCTATTTTCTGTGAGGGAAGGAGATGAGTTTTCCCCATCATTGTTTTGAGGGAACTCAAGTTCACCCAAATATCTTCAGTTAATGGGTTTTGATACATTAACTCTCGAATCGGATCACAGTTAAAGCTCTCCCCTGTTACATAATAATGTTCAAGATTTAGCTGCTGGCTGATAGCCCAGTAGTAATGTCTGATGTAATTGGGCGACACCAGCTCAATTACCTTAGTTCCCGGTTCACAAAACATAATATTTGTTAAACCGCTGCCGTGGGGCGAAATAATGACTTTTGCACGAGCAAATAAGGCTATTTGCTCATCCAAATTCATAGATTCTAATAACACTGAAACAAAGCCAAATCCGCTTAAAATTTCTATGACATTTTCTTCATTTATGACTCGCCGATAGCTGCATTTGCTGCGACTGATATAGATGCGCTCTGGGTAAGATTTGCGATCGCTTAGGGAAACACCTGTTTGACTTAAGTTTTTTGCGTGATTAGATAGATTTTGAATCCCTGATAAAACTGTTTTTGTGGTAGAATTATGCAAGTCGTGTTTATGAGAAAAGTCTTTGAAAAAAACCTGCCTCAGAAACTTCAGCCCTCGCGGCGACAACCAGCCCAGATATCCAGGAAAAGAGGGAACAATTAATTGTTTGGCTTGGATGTAGGGATGGCGATCGCTTTCTATGATTTTAGAGTCAGGAATGCCCAAAGCTTTCAGAGTTTCTCGCTGAAAAGACTGCTGACAGCTATTCACCAAAAACCAATCAATCTCTTCCAGATTCACACCGCTGCTGAGCAAAATTTCTACTCTAGGCAGAATATCCACCATCCAGTGAAAATAGACATTTCCTGATAATCCAGCTAATACCGCCACCGTGCCATCTATTTGTTCTAAAGGTGGCAATTCTTCCGGTTCTAAATTCAGAAATCTGTGTTGAGTAGAATGTTGATTTTCGCATCCAGGCAACTCACCCGGATATTCGCGGGAAAGTTTAGGTAAAAGTTGATTTTCCTGATTAATAATAGCGATCGCATTGCAAATCATCCAAGAATTTTTCTGCGGTACAACCCAAGCCATGCCATTTGGCAATTTAGCTACAAAGGTTTCCGGTGAATCAACAGCAGTCTCTTTCTGCTGAGAACAAAAATATACGCCATCACCTAAGTGTATAGGCTCAAACTGTCGGAAAATCTGCTTGAGACACCGCTGACAATCTAAACCCTGACATTCCGATTTTTGCTTTTCATTCCCGTTAACAAGGGAGGGTAAGGGGGAGTCACATCTGGAATTTTGAACATCTTCACTGCCTTGTTTCAATTTCTGCTGTTTTTCCAATACAGCTTGCAACTGCTCGGAAATATCCGAGCGATCGCCTGCAATTGCCAGCGCCATGTGGTAAACTATAATCGCTGCCGGAAATCGTTTCTGCTTCGCCAAGCAATTTGCCAACCGCAAGTAAATATCCACATTATGAGGCTGAATTTGTAAGGCTTTTTGGTAATAACTTTCCGCCTGTTTGTACCCGCCATACTCAGCCAAGACATTTCCTAAATGAAAATAAGTCTGTACTAAATGCTCGTAAATTACGGCAAGTGGTAATTGGTTTGTAGTTAGTGCTTTAATAAACCGAGCACAAGCTACTTTAGCCCGATCGAGTTCATCGTTTTCAACTAATAAACTTGCCCGATCGCAAAAATCATCAACAAACTCGCTTTGCAGAGCAATAGCATTTTGAAAACAGACCATTGCCTCAGCTAGCTTCCCTTGTGCCATCAGGGAAAAAGCCCGATCGCTGTATGCTGAAACATGATTGGGCTGTTTGCTAATCACCTGTTCAAAACATTCTCCTGCAAAAGCGTGCAGCCCCAGTCTTTGAAATGCTTTGCCCAAATTATGACGAGCGATAACTAACTCTGGCTGCAACTCGATCGCCCGACGGTAAAGCGCGATCGCCTCCTCTGGCTTTTTCTGTTCCAACAGAGCAATACCTAAATTATTGTACAGAGTAGCATCACCGGGTGCCACAGTTATTCCCGCTTGAAAAACCTGAATTGCTCCGTCAAATTTGCCTTCCAGTACCAGAATGCAGCCCCAATTACTATAGGCATTAATTGCGTCGGGTAAAAGTGCTTTTTTCGAGCTTTTTTGACCGCAGCGTATCGCTTGCTGGTAACTGTGAATCGCCGCTTCTATCTTGCCTTGCTGTTGAAAAGCAACTCCTATATTATAGAGAGCTTTAACGTCATCTGGGTTCACAGCAAGGGCCTGCTGGTAGCTGCTAATCGCCCCTGGGAAATCCCCCTGCTCTTGCAGAACTCTACCCAAATTTTGCTGTAGTTCTGGGCTGTTTTTTCCTAATGCCAGTGCTTGTTGGTAGTGAAAAGCAGCATCTTCTATCCTTCCCGTGCGATCGCACAGCAAACCCATTTTGGCAAAAGCTTCTACTAAATTGAAATCTGGTTCCGTCCTTTGGGTGCTGAGCATACTTAAACTACTGATTTGACAAGGTAAGTTCTCAAAAAAATTTGAGAGTGTGGAAGAGGCGATCTGGAATAGGTAATGGCTGCTCGGCAGCTTTTAATTAGAATATCCGTCCTGATTGACGTATTACCAATTACTATGTGATTAATGATAGATCTACCCAAAATAGGGTGCAACTTTAGATGATTTCAAAGTTATTCGATCCAAGATTCAGGTTATTACCTACTTGAGCGACGATCGATATTTGACCGTTTTGATTGCGGTAGTACAGCGAACCGTCAACGGGGTTGTAGATGAGATTAGCCGCGCCCGCAGCCCCAGGAGCGTTGGGATTGAAATTGGGGACGGTAATAAATTGGTTCCCAGTTAAATTGCCCGGTATTAAAGCATTAAAAACAGCTTTGTCAAGCTGGATTTTATCTTCTGTAGGATTAAAATCGGTCAGCGTATCCATATTATCTATGCCGAGGAACTCGAAGCGGAATGTATCCGCCCCGGCACCACCTGTGAGGGTGTCATTTCCTCGATCGCCAGAAAGAATGTCGTTGCCAGCATCACCCATAACGAGATCGTTGCCTTTACCGCCGAACAAAATATCGTTGCCATCGCCGCCTCTTACGGTGTCATTTCCTAAGTTGCCGCTTACGAAATCATCCCCAGCGCCGCCAAATACCCAGTCATCGCCTTTACCGCCGAAGATAGAGTCGTTGCCTTTGCCACCCACGACGACATCATGGCCTTTTCCTCCAAAAAGGGTATCGTTGCCTTTACCGCCGTCGAGGAAGTCGTTACCGCGATCGCCATAGATGATGTCATCGCCCTCGTCGCCATAAAGAACGTCATCGCATTTACCGCCGAACACGGTATCGTTGCCAGCGCCTGCTCTAACGTAATCGTGCCCCTGGTTGCCTTCGATATAGTCGTTGCCATCGCCGCCTGAGAGGATGTCGTTGCCGCGATCGCCGTAAAGTACATCACTGCCAGCATTGCCGTCAACGATGTCATTGCTTTTGCCGCCCATGACAGTATCATCGCCTTCGCCTCCAGAAAGCGTATCTTGTCCCTGGTTGCCTTGGATGACATCGCTGCCACCGCCTCCACCAACGAGATCGTTACCTTCTAGAGCAGCCAATTCTTCATCTTGGTTGGTGCCATAGGCAATGTCATCCAAAGGAGTGAGGTTAAGTCGCGGGATACCGGGTCTAGTGGTGGGCCTGAGCTCACCGGAGCCTGTGATAATCAAACCGCCACAGCCATCCGCTGTACTGTGTGGTGGACTAGGAATTACGATTTGAGACATGGTAAATCTTTTGTTGAGGATTAATTAGTGTTGTGTAGTGTAGTATTGGCCCCCAGGCGAGGTGGCGGCCAGCTAAAGAAAGCAATCAATCAAGCTTTTAAGCAAATTGACCTAGAAATTGCAAATGACTGACAGGCCGATCGATCGTCAGTCAAGTTGCCGATCGGCTCAACTACTAAGAAAGCATTCAGTGGAAAGCTTGGGGGTTGGGTAGCATTTGTTACTTTGGACCCTCGCCAGTCATCTTGGATTGGGGAAGATCGATCGGGAGTATCTATATCTCTGGTCAGATTTACTAGCAAAAGTCCTGATGTCCGGAATAGCTTT
>DMYK01000543.1:4906-5696 GCA_003483675.1 Microcoleaceae cyanobacterium UBA11344 | reverse complement strand
TTGGTTCTCTCATTGGCTGTGACGGTGTTTCTATCTTGAAACTTACAAACCACTTATCTGCTTTTTTACTAATGGTGAAACTTTTAACTTTTCCCAAAGCTGGTAATTTCTCAAAGGTTCTGACCTTACCAATATTAGGAATCTGTACCCAAGTAGAACCCACAATTGTGGAACCATCACAAGTAAAACTATCGTGAAATCCCTTCTTTTTGAAGTTGGGAAATCCCTTTTCTGGTTGTTTAAAGAAGTTGTTTAAAGCATCTCTAACATGGCGTGTGGCATAGTTATGACATCCTTTATTGACTTCATAAGTCCAAGGTTTTTCTGATTTTACCTCAGCCTTAAATCGCTTATTCAGATCTATGGCCGTTGGTAATTTAATTTTGTTTTCTGGTTGAGTTTTATTATGTTCTAAGCTGGTAATTAAAATTTGAAGACCCCAATTGTAAGCATACCTAGCTACCCCTGCTGATTTAGCCAGTAAGGTGCGTTGCGTATTGTTGGGGTTAAGTTCGGTTTTAAAACCCAGCAGCATTTTATAAACTGTCAAAACGAATGCTAATATCAGTTTAACGCTTGTATTATGGTTTGTCAATCAACTATAAATGTGTTCTCGTAGCTGGGTCGGAAAAAGTCCAGAATGTCTGGGTAATTTACGTCCTGGACAATACCCTATATATCTCTCTGAGGGGCGATCGAGATTTTATGCGTAGACACCGGATTTGTTACAAAAATTTATATTATTGGTTATTGGTTATTGGTTATTGATTAGCGGTAAGGTGCGCACTGC
>DMYK01000543.1:0-4758 GCA_003483675.1 Microcoleaceae cyanobacterium UBA11344 | reverse complement strand
ATGCCCCATGCCCCATTACCATTCCTTACTCGAACTCGGCGGCAAGCGCAACCTCGGAAATCTGTAAAAAGTATCTCCTTCATCATCTACCTCTAAAACCGCCGAAAAAATCTTAACTTGTCTGTCTAAATACTGCTGAGCAACTTGAGCCTCCACCCTAGCGCTAGCCGCCAGTTGAATTAGCGAAATTTGACTATTTTGATTTGCCAATAACTGATAAAAAGCCTCATCTAACTGTCGTTTTTGCTTGCCTTCATTCACATTATTAACAATCAACAAACCGACAAATCCACCCAAACCAATTACCAATAAAAATTCTAAAATTGCCATATTATTGATATAATTCATGAGTTTAATAACGCAGCTATAAAAATCCTCTATTCTTCTAAGTAAGTCAACCTAATTTAACGTAAAACCCTTTTCTGTTGGCTCCCCGACTTCTTTAAGAAATCGGGGAGGTGGGTATTATGTTTTTTTATGTGGGCTTACTTAGCCCGCGTCGGCGGGCTTTGTTTGACAAGAAGCAATTTCAATCGCCCTCACTTTTGACTCTTAAGCGATTTCAATCGCCCAGAATTGGGAATTCTTTACTAAGCCGCTTGAGGTCGAACCAAATTTTCCATCCCTTTAATTACCTTAGCAGATACAATCTTGTCTCCCTGCTTCAGTTGCTCCAAAACCTCTTTTCCCTCAATCATGTAACCAAAAACAGCATAGCGACCGTCCAACAGATTCAGGCCAGCGGGAGTCAGTTCAGGCTCAAACAAGAAAAAGAAAAACTGCGAAGAACCGCTATCAGGTTCAGCTTCAGCACGGGCCATCGCCACAGTACCAAAAGCAGAAAAAGGCAAAACAGGCTCGTCGCGATAACGCCCCGCATCTTCTAGAGTAATCCCGTAGACAGGTTCTTTGTCATCCCTGACGAGCACTTCCAGCGGAATATTCCGATATTTGCCCGTAGCTGGGTCAATAAAACCTACTTCTTTGCCTTCGGGGTCTCCTGTTTGTAGCACGTAGGATTCTTCCGATCGAATAAACGGCAAACCGTCATAAAAACCTCGATCGACTAAATCCACAAAATTACCAGCCGTCACCGGCGCGCTGTAGCCATCCACCACAACCGTAATTTGCCCCTTCTCAGTTTCCACAGCCACAGTAGCGCGACCTTTCAGTTGAGGCAGATTAGCATACTTGGCCGGCACTTCAAACGGAAACTTTGTCACCATCAACTCTTCGATTTCGCCAACCGAACCGAGTATTTTGGCTTTCAAATCAATCACTTTTTCCCTGTCTTTAGCCTCAACAGCTTTTTCCAACAGGGAAATTCCCTCCTTGACTTGTACAACTAGGGCTTGAGCTTCCGGCTTTTTCGCGTCAGGAATACTCTCTAAAATATCAGACTCCCGCAGATTGAGAAGCCTCGAAGCCTTGCTGACATCGCTACTAATCGGCCCCCAGCGTTTAGAGCGTATGTGGTTCCCAATGTCTTCGAGACTGATTTGCAACTCTCGTACTTTCTTATTGTCAATAGGTAGAGCGAATCGCAGCAGCGCCCGACCGTCCGTAATCGCATTACCCGCAGGCATACTGCTGCTGGGGCGTTTGGCATGGGATACCGAACTGAAACTCAGGGAAACAGTGAATAGCAGGAGTGCTAAGACGGCGGTTTTGACCCAGCGCTTGCACCTTTCGATCGAGAAATTAGACCAATGCAGCATAAGTTTAACTTTTATTGCCATTATTATCTTCCCACAGTGCTGTCCGCCCTCTAAGCTTCTTGCTTCCCTGAACATTTCAGTAAAGCACTTGCTCCCTTTCAACGGTAAAATAAAATGCCAATTGTTTTTTGATGCCGTCAGCTAGACTGCGGTTTGAAGCTGACAGTAGTTCCCCCGTGCCATTGGGCGACGGGATTGCCTGCAAAAATTTATATGATCTCCAGTAACGACTTTCGATCAGGTGTTTCCATTGAATGGAATGGTGGCGTGTGGCGGGTGATTGAATTCCTCCACGTCAAGCCAGGAAAAGGCTCGGCTTTCGTGCGGACAAAACTCAAAAATGTCCAAACCGGAAACGTAGTAGAGAACACCTTCCGGGCTGGCGAGACTATGCCTCAAGCCAATCTGGAAAAGAGCGCTATGCAGCATACCTATAAAGAGGGCGACCAGTTCGTCTTTATGGATATGGAAACTTACGAGGAAAGTACCCTCACTACCAAGGAAATAGGCGATCGCGTCAAATACCTCACGGAAGGCATGGAAGTCAATATCCTCCGCTGGAACGACCAAATCCTCGAAGTGGAACTGCCCAACTCGGTTGTCTTGGAAGTGACACAAACCGATCCCGGAGTCAAAGGAGATACTGCCACCGGCGGTAGCAAACCCGCCATCCTCTCCACCGGAGCTCAGATTATGGTACCTCTGTTTATTTCGATCGGAGAACGGATTCGGATCGATACTCGCGAAGACAAGTACCTTGGCCGAGAATAAACACTCAAAGGCAGGAGTTATGAGTTGTGAGCTATGGGTTTTGAGTTCTGAATGCACTCAAAACTCACCACTCAAAACTTAAAATTATCTGTTTCTTTGCCTCCTTTCCGGGCGTGAAGTACCCCGCCTGAAAGTCCAATTCCTAATTCTCAATTTTCAATTCCCAATTCTCAATTACCCTTGAATCTGCTGTGCAACTAGACTTAAACCAGCTTTGCGAATTGCTAACCGTTTTAGACAAAACCGGCATTTCGGAGCTGACGTTAAAAAGTGGAGAGCTTGAACTGACTATACGCAAAGGCATTCAAGCCAGCGAACCAGGAACCGTCCCTGTTGGCCATCCAGCAGTTACGACTCTCGCGACGATCGCAGAAACTTTTGCGCTCCCAACTACCGCGTCACCTCCTGCTCTCGGCCAAAATTTAGGCTCAAGTCTCACCGACACTGCACCATCGGCGCATGGTGCTGTGCTTGCTGCTGTCGATCCCAAATGGGTGTCAATTATTTCGCCGATGGTAGGAACCTTTTATCGGGCTGCTGCTCCCGATGAACCGCCTTTTGTGGCAGTGGGCGATCGCATCAAGGTGGGCCAGACAGTCTGCATTATTGAAGCGATGAAGCTGATGAACGAAATAGATGCNNGATGCCGATGAAGTATCCGGTCAAGTGATGGAAATTTTAGTTCAAAATGGTGAACCTGTGGAATACGGTCAAGTGTTGATGCGAATTAATCCAGACAGTGGCTTACTAGGATTGTGATAGAGTAACCCATAATTGGAGTGAATTGGCATAAATCAAAAGGCTCCAAATACAGTTCACTTTTTCGACTCCTCTGTAGTCGCTTCCTTCAGTTTATGGGACGAGCCACGGCCAAATAGAGCGTAGTGAAGTCGGAATCTTGAGGCAGTTTACCCAAGCCTCGTACAATCTTTCGTGGTAGTCGCGCTGACACCATTCTAGTTTGATTGCACACCCAAAGCATTACTGCGTCTAGCTTTTCAGATTAAGCGTAGCCTCAAAGAGGTGGCGCTTGATTGCTTTTAACGTCACATTACGAGCAGCATTCTTGCCACTACGCAGCTCTGTACCCATCAACCGTTGCCACTAATGCAGCACTATTTTTATAGCCATCAAATTCAAGTAGGGTTGAGGGCAATGTGCATCCTCAGAGAGAGTCTACAGTCATCAGCCATCAGTTATCAGTCCCTATTCCCTGCCTTTTGACCAATGACTAATGACTCATGACTCATGACTAATGACTAAGGACTAAAAATTACTTGAGCGGAAAATTTTTGTGAAAAGTTTGGCGTGTACTCGGCTGAGCCACCTCCAACCCTTCCCCGCCCAAAAGTTCTAAACGCTTGCCTTCCACCGAAATCCAAACCTGGGTATCCGGTTTTAAACTCGTAGCCGTATAGATAACTTGGCCCAACCGACCGATCATCGAATTGCTGCCTCCCCCCGAAGTAAATTCGGCGGACAAATCGACGTAAACTTCCTGATTCTTGACACTCAAACTCCTGAGTTTTGTCCCCTTCGGAATTGCGCTAGAAACACTTGCATCCTTCGGCCCAGCCAACAAACTGTTAAAAGCAGCTTGTAGGGTGGCATCAGGCTTGTCAGCTTCTTTGAGAGCTACTTTGGTAGGAACTATCTCAATTTTGTCGCCCACATCTTTAACCCAGTAGACTTGCACTGTCTGGGCGGCCGTCGGCTGCACAGGCTTCGGCTGCACGGGCTTCGGATTCAAAGCCTGCGGTGCCAGAGTCGGCGGCGTCGGAGATTCAGGCGTCTGAACCAGGGGCGTTTGAGCCTGTGACGTCTGAGACAGGGGCGTTTGGACAGGATTTGGAAGGGGTACGGGGATAATTACAGCAGGGGATTCCGCAGGAGTTGGGGATAGTGCCGAAGGGCTGCCAGGGGCGGAAGACTGCGTTTCTACCGGGGTTGAGGAACGGTTCGCCGTCCACAAGGCAATTCCCCCTCCCGTCACTAAAGCCAACCCACAAACACCGGCAATCACGGCTGTGGAGACGCGACGTGCTTCTTGTCCATCTTTCATAATACAAATCCTCCTTACATATAGAGCGCTTGGGACGGTGAGGAGCTACTCCCGATCGGCTACATTTGTTTTTGCTGAGATTCTGGAACTGCGAACAGCTAAACTGAAACAATCCTGGCATCTCTAACAGCTTAGGATCAATATCTAATTATAAAAGTACGCCTGAAAAATCTCCGACTTCAGGCCAAAGCTGAAAGGCAACGCTAG
>DMYK01000155.1 GCA_003483675.1 Microcoleaceae cyanobacterium UBA11344 | reverse complement strand
CTTTTATATTGTCCGGCAAATTGTCGGCTGGTAAATAATTCTTGCACATCATCAAGGATGATTAAGCATTTTTGTTGACGTAAAAGATTGAATAGTTGGGTTAATTTATTATCGGCTTGAATAGGTGGAGGATTAATACCTGTTAAAATTTCAGTAATAATGTTATCTAAAGATTGGGAGAGTTTGATGCTTTTCCAGATTATTACATCAAAGTTTTGCCGGTTTAGGTCAATAAACTGTTTGACTAAGGTGGTTTTGCCAATTCCAGGTAATCCTAAGATTGAGATGAGCCGAGTATTTTGATCTGTTAAGCAGTGGGATAGGGTTTGAAGTTCTGTTTCTCGTCCGTAGAAATGCGTGATTTTTGGGGCTAGGGTTAANNGTTGTATCTTCATCATGTATAGCTTCACTTGGCTCAGATTTAGGATGATTGGGACACCAGGTAATCTTACTGTTTACTAAACCAACAAACTGAGAATTGATAACTCTCTCGATTGTCCAACAGAAATTAGATTTATTAATATCTTCCTTTAACTCTTTAGATAATATTGTATATAACTTTCGGCTAACATCTCCAATATAGTTTTTACTATCATATCCACATTCATCGGCGATGTCACTGTAAGTTTTACCTTGCCAAAGTCCTTTAACGACAGCTTTTTCTAAATCGTCTAGGTGTCCTCCGGTTTGCTTCTCAACTAACTGATCTACAATTTGTAAAACTTCTGTAATAGTCATAGAGGTCAGGTATGGTATGGATTTCAGCCATTATAACTTAGGTTCAACCAATAAAATCAGGTTTTTTCTGGTTTTTGCTTAAGATTTTGTTACAAAAAATGGCATAAAATCAGTTTTTTTCGGGTAGCGGTGTTCAGAAAGATGATTTATTCTAGAGAAAAGTTGAACCTTATCTGCAACAACATTCTGCAACAACATTATGACTTCAACAATTATGACTTCAACATTGGTTAAATCAAATTCTGAGCAAATGGAATTGATCGATATAATATCAAAAAATGTTTTTGCTCAAGTTATGAGTTACGACTTATCACTAATTCGAGAGAGATTCTTAAAGGATCATCCTGAATTATATTCTCGTTTGGACAGTATTGAATTGCTTTATCGTCAATATATGTATCTTTGTGCTATTAAGCCTAAGATGTCATTAAGTGTTCCCTCAAATGAGGTTGATAAATTTTGGCATTGTCACATTATTCATACCCAAGCATATCAAAAATTTTGTAATGATATTGCTGGATACTTTATACACCATGCTCCACATAGTTTATTGGCTAATGAAGAAAAGAAAGTAGCACGGCGCAACCTTTTAAGTTTGTTTATGATTCATTTTAAAGATTCTACAAATGTAGAATTTTTAAAATGTGGTCTTAATTTTTCGGTAGATTTGTTTGGTGACTGCCAGGACTGCCACAATTGTGTAACATGCCGAGGTGGTGAAGAACACCATGCAGAAAATAGTAGGCTATTCTAAATAACGAACGTGATACTCATCAGAAAATACTGGTTGCTAATACGCGGACAATTGTTTGAGGTTTGATTGGCAAATATTCGGCTTTTAAGTCTTAATAAGGGTAAACCGTACTGGTGTCGGACGAAAACCTTGTTGAATTGAGCCAGATAATCCGCTACTCTATATTATCAAGTTCTATCTTGACAAAAAATGAATAGATTGCTCCTCACTTTATTGGTAAGTCCGACGCTGTTTGGATCTCTGATGTCTTTAAGCGCGATCGCAAATCCCGCTGGAATTAGCCAAACACCAGGCCAGCCGACTAATTCGCCCAACTGCGTCAAATCGCCCCACACTCAGCGCTTGACTTGCGTTCGGCTTCCTGCGAAAACTGCCACTTCAAGTTCTAAAGTAGCAATCCGTTGGCAGCGCCCTGCTGATGAACCGATCGCGATGTTGGACTTTACGGAAGAAGAAAGCGATGCAGCGGTGGCGTTATTTGGTTGCGACTGCCCACTTTGTCTCAATTCGCTGCGCCAGTTGCGGGGTTTGCCGCCACTAGCAAGTTAAAGCCGATCGCACTTAATTTTAGCAATAAAACGCGATCGCCCGAAGTTACTTCTGTGCGATCGCCCAAACTACCAAGGTATAATATGAACGAAGTAAACCGCTATGAGTGAATCATGTCCGCAAACACCGCGCTACCCCCAGCCCTAGCCAAAATCGTCCAGCGCTTTCAGCGACACTCCGATCCGAAACAGCGCTACGAACAACTGCTGTGGTATGCTAAGCGACTCCCAGCATTTCCCGAAAGCGACAAACAGCCGGAAAACAAAGTTTCTGGCTGCGTATCGCAAGTTTATATTACTGCAAATTTAGCAGAGGGAAAAGTTTTGTTTCAAGGCGATTCAGACGCTCAATTAGTCAAAGGATTAGTTGGCTTACTCGTGGAAGGTTTGAGCGGATTAACGCCTGCTGAAATTGTTAGCGTTACCCCAGATTTTATTCAAGATACGGGATTGAATGTGAGCCTGACACCTTCCCGCGCTAATGGATTTTACAACATCTTTCAAATGATGAGAAATAAAGCACTTGCTTGTCAATTGAGCCAGCAAGCCGAAGCAAATTAAAACAATAAATAGCCATGACTCAAACTACAGATTTAACAAAATCAAATTCTGGCAACTATCCCGCCAC
>DMYK01000334.1:6052-13474 GCA_003483675.1 Microcoleaceae cyanobacterium UBA11344 | reverse complement strand
CCACAAATTTTGCCAAATTTTCCCAAACATTCCTGAAAGAGGCGCTGTGGAGGCGGAGACTAACTTAGTAGATGCACCCTGATTGATTAACTCCCGACCAATTTTGGCCGGGGTTTTTTTTGCGTATTACAGCCACAACCACAAATTTTGCCAAATTTTCCGAAACATTCCTGAAAGAGGCGCTGTGGAGGCGGAGACTAAATTAGTAGATGCACCCTGATTGATTAACTCCCGACCAATTTTGGCCGGGTTTTTTTTGGGCGTATTGCAGCCACAACCACAAATTTTGCCAAATTTTCCGAAACATTCCTGAAAGAGGCGCTGTGGAGGCGGAGACTAAATTAGTAGATGCACCCTGATTGATTAACTCCCGACCAATTTTGGCCGGGTTTTTTTTGGGCGATCGCACTTTCGCCACAAATCCTATCGTTTACGGTTGTTTCGGAATGATTTAACCGCAGAGGGCGCAGAGGGCGCAGAGTTCGAGAAGAGAGAGATTAATCATTCCGATGCTAACGGATTTGAACTCATGCCCAAAATCCACAAACATCCGCGTTAATCTGCGTCATCTGCGGTGAAAAATCCAAACTCTCCTGAAAGAGGCATGGAGATACCGGAGACTAAATTAGTAGATGCACCCTGAATAATTAACCCCCGACCAATTTTGGCCGGGGTTTTTTTTGGGCGATCGCACTTTCGCCACAAATCCTATCGTTTACGGTTGTTTCGGAATGATTTAACCACAGAGGGCGCAGAGGGCGCAGAGTCAGAGAAGAGAGAGATGAATCATTCCGATGAAGAGAGGATTTGAGCTCATTCCCAAAATCCACAAACATCCGCGTTAATCTGCGTCATCTGCGGTGAAAAATCCAAACATTCCTGAAAGAGGCGTGTAGATACCGGAGACTAAATTAGTAGATGCACCCTGATTGATTAACCCCCGACCAATTTTGGCCGGGGTTTTTTTTAGATCAAAAGCTGCATTCACCAATTCAGCTAAAGCGCCTCAAAAGATTGCACCTCAAGCACTGGCCCGATCATCGCAAAAGTCATAATGTCCTTACGCACTAAACCTGTGACACGGACTTTCAAACCAGCTTTTTTCAACTCAGAAGGAGCATCCTTAAGTTCATAAGTTTCTCCATCTTCGCCAACCAAGGCCCAAGTGCCGGGCCCCAATCCTTGGCGTTCAATTACACCTTTGACAGTAATACTCATGCCGATCGCACCTCTGTTTTAATTGCTAAACTAGCCAGTCCGAAACACAGAAAAGCATTGACAATCAAAAACGTTTGTGCTACAAAACCTGTTCCTAATCCCCAGACTGCGGGCGATACAAAAGCATTCACCGCTAAACTGCTGGCAAAACCGATCGAAGTTGCGATCGCGATCCACTTCCACTCTCGATGTCCCAACAGCAAAACAATCAAAATCCCAGGAATCAAAACACTAGCAAAAATGGGATTCAGCATACTGCTGCCATTAATTGCGCCGCCCAGTTCGGGAAGAGAACTGCCCATCACCCGCAGCGGCCACTGCGGCAGGTCAAATACAAACAGATTTCGCAGGAAAAAGAACCCAGAACTGCCAGCAATCAAGCCGCCGGAAAAGCCCCAAGTCCAGGTGAACGGGAAATAATTCCGCAACAAGAAAGCCAACAGATAGGAACCGAGCACCATTGCAATCTTAGGTAACAGCGCCACAGCACCGCCGTCGATCCAGAAACGGGGACTGAGATAGCCGTTGTCGCGCAACCAGCGGAAGAAATCACGGAAATTGATTTGTCCTCGCTGGGCTAGCTGAACTGCTGCGGCTGCGTCGAGGTTTCCGGCACCAAAATGGTTTAGGGGATCTTCGCTGACTACTCGCGCCGATTGCAAAAGTACGCTGCGAATTTCGTCTGGTTCTTTGATACCGGAGGCTTTCACCAGCGCTGCAACGGCGGCAACGTGGGGAGATGCCATGCTGGTACCTTGGTAGCCTGCAAAAATTTCTGCACCGGTTTCTGGGTTGATCGTACTTTGCAGAATCTTGCCATTTTCAGAACCACCGGGGGCAGAAATGTCAACACCCGCGCCGAAGTTGGAATAACCAGCTTTTTCGTCGTCGGGGCCGAGGGCGGAAACGCCGATGACGTGGGGATAGCGGGCTGGATAGGAAGCGGAACTCTCGCCAGAATTACCGGCTGCTGCGATGATCACAACGCCTTTACTGTGGGCATAATCGATCGCCTCTTCCATTAACTGACTTTCGCCACCGCCACCGAGACTCATGTTAATCACATCAGCGCCGTTGTCAGCAGCAAATTTAATTGCTTCGGCGATGTCGGAAACCGTGCCGCCACCGCTGCTACTTAACACTTTTAGCGGCATTAAAGCTGCTTCGTAAGCGATGCCGGCAACGCCGTAATTGTTGTTAGTTGATTGGGCGACAGTACCGGCGACGTGAGTGCCGTGGCCGTTGTCGTCGTAGGCTTCGGCGCGATCGTTTACAAAGTCGTATCCCGGTACAAATTTGGTTTCTTTTAAGTCGGCGACGGGACTAATGCCGGTATCAATTACTGCTACTGTTGTGCCGCTGCCTTTTGTTTCATTCCAAGCTGCTTCTACGTTGATGCTACGCAGATTCCACTGCTTGTTATACATGGGGTCATTGGGAATCTCGAATTTACTGTAAACGTAGTTGGGTTCAATGTATTCGGTATCTTTAGCTAAACTTGATTTTTTCAGGGCGTTTAGCAAAGTGCGATCGCCCTTGACAACATACACATTATCCCCTTTCGAGAATTCGCTATTGAGTTGGGGCGCGACTTGGTACTGCTGGGCGATCGCCTCTACTTGTTTAGCAATCTCCGCATTACCGATATCTTCGCGGAAATCCAGCACAATTGAGTCATAAGTGCCTCGAACAGCCAGTCCTGGGAAATTAGCAATCGCCCAGCCGAGACCGATAAAAAATAAGCACAGAAGGAAAAACTTTTTCATGGCAATTATCCATGTAGGGAAGGCTTGTTCACTAGAGTAACTCAATTTTCATCGCTGACGCCAGTTTTCACAGGCTGCGAGTTCTCCTAGAAGTCGCGCCCCCGCTTTTTCTATTTTTCTGTGATCGCTATTTCTCGATCGTTCACAGCTCTAGTTTCCAGTTTGAATTGTCTAGCAAGTTTTAGCAGTTCAATCAATTGTATTATTAGATCAGGATTTACGCTACATGAGTCAATTTTTACACGCTCTGTAGTAGTAAGGTGCGCCGAGGCGCACCCTACAAGTAGAGTCTGTGCGTAAGTCCTATAGAGGAGAGTGCCAACATAACTTGGAATGTTTTTAATCAGGATCTTGCATGGAAAGAGGTTTAATGTGGCTGCCGCTGCTGGCAATTTTTATGGGGCTGGCTTGGGCTGGATGGAACGAGTATCAAAAACTGGAAGCCTATCGCGTCTGGGCTCAAAAGTTCGATCGGGCAAAGTACGATATTTATGCCGTACTTGGTCAGGAAGCAGATCAAATAACTTGGGGAAAACCTACTCGCAGCGGGCCAGTGAATTTGCAAACTTTTTCCTTAAAAGATGTGCAGTCACTGCGGTTGTTAGTTAACGACTCTGCGGTAGATTTAGAAAATCCGCCGAATTCTGGAAGTGCGATCGTCCTAGAATTTTTGTTAAAAGATGCGGAGGCTGTGCAGATTCCCTTTACAGAAATTCCTCTAGCGACTAAATGGTGCCAACATTTACAGCAGGAATTGCAGCGCTTTTTGTAAAAGCATTCTCCGGGCAGAATAGTAAAATATTCACTCTCCTGCTTTGATTAGAATACTCTGTAAAGCTGGTAATACAAAGCTAAATTGCCTGCCCCCACACCTGCCGAATGCAAATACAAGAATTTTTGCTGCGCTATCAACAAGGAGAGCGCAACTTTGCTCACATTGACCTTAGTGGCGCTAGTTTAAGCGGTGTCAATCTGCGAGAAATAGACCTCACTGGTGCTAATTTGACTGGTGCTAATTTAAGCTGGTCATGTTTCAGTAATGCCAAGTTAATTGGGGCTTGTTTGCGGCGCGCGGATCTCCGCAGTGCGGTACTAACCGGGGCGAATCTCGGTCAGTCAAATTTGAGCGGGGCCAATCTTGCAAAAGCGGATTTGCGTCTTGCTTGTTTGCAAGGTGCTGAGCTCAATTGGGTGGCGCTACCTGAAGCGGATTTGGGAGGTGCTGACTTGAGGGGGGTTAAATCAGACAAAATTAATTTGTCAGGGGCTAAACTCGACGGGGCGAAGTTAATGGCGGCGGAATTGATGGAGGCAAATCTCAACCGCGCTAGTCTTGTTGGTGCTAATTTAACGGGTGCTAATTTGCGGGAAGCGCACTTGGTTAAAGCGAATTTGCGCGAGGCAATTTTAATCGGTGTAAATTTGATTGAAGCTGACCTCAATGGCGCTCAAATGCGCTCGGCAAATCTGAGTGAAGCTGACTTGCACCGAGCCGTACTCGCTGGGGCAGATTTAACTGAAGCGGTTCTCGATAACGCTGATTTGAGTCGAGCTAATCTTTCAGGTTCTTATCTGTTGAAAGCGAGTTTTAAGAAGGCGTATTTGCTGCGGGCTAACCTGCAACAAGTGTATTTGCTGCGGGCGGATTTGAGCGAAGCTAATTTACGCAGTGCTGATTTGCGGAAAGCTGATTTGAGCGGCGCTTATTTGATGGATACGATGTTGGCAGAGGCGGATTTAAGAGAGGCTTGTTTGATCGAGTCGCGTTTGATTCGGACTAATTTGGAGGGGGCGCAGCTTACTGGCTGCTGCATTCAAAATTGGCAAGTTCAAGATGTTGATTTGTCTAAGGTTGACTGCCAATATGTGTTTACTCAGTTTGATTATACTGCAAAACTTCCGGCAAATCGCTGTCCGGTCGATCGCGATTTTGAGTTGGGAGAATTGGGTCAGCAATATCAAGAGGATAGTTCAATTGTAGAGGTGTGTTTTGCTAGCTTTCCTAATTGGGAGGCTGTGGTTTTTACGGTAGCTAAGGTGGAGTTGGAGAGTTGCGAACTGAAGTTGAACGTTCAATTTTTTGATTCAAATGGATCGGAGAATTTACTGCGGCTGAGGGCGAACCGTTTGGTGAATGGCAAGATTTTGGGCGATCGCATTTTGGAGCTTTATCCAGATATGTTGGCAAAGGTTTTAGGGAAGCGCGCTGAAATTTTGGGTTTGCTCGACCTGGCTGTTGCTAATAACAGTGCCTTGCCGCCGGCGGTACGGAGCAAACAAGAGGTGTTGGAAAGAAGGCAGGCAATCTACCAGCAAATGGTGCGTCAAATTACGTTTATTTTAATGTCTCAGACGCCGGATAAATTCGCCGATAGCGTACAGCGACTGTTGGATTATTTGAAGCAGCAAGGTATCCCCACAGAACAGATTCAGAAAAAGGTAATTAGTCAGGCAATTGTGCAGCGGGCCAAGCAAGATATGGTGTTTCGGGAACAGTTGCTGAGGTGGGAAAAAACGGCATCCGATCGCGATCGCTGTTCGATGATGGGGGAAGCGGTGCGGTTGGCGATCGCCCTGTTGCGGGAATAAATAGACATCCACCAACTAATCTCGTAGTTTAACAGTAAAATTAGGTAGCAGTTTCACCACCAGTTAATCTTTCTTAATACTGGCCTGGGCAGTTGTTTGATAATGGCGACGAGTGGCGATCCGTTTAGCTAAAGCCAAAGCAGCTTCAATTGCAACATAACCGCCACTCTTAAGAGCATGGGCAAGTTTCTGAACTTCGCTACCTGAGACTGATTTTGAGACTGTATGCAGTGGGTAATTCCTGACTAAATATGATTCAATAACTCGATCGTAACAGGGGCGATTCCCTAGGGGATAGCTACGCTTCACGCTCCCCATTAAAAAGCTTCCAACCGTATCTCGATTTAACGGTGCGGTTGAGCGACTGCAAATAACATTGGCAACAACACCAACAGCTTTCGGCAGTTCGCTTCAACCGGTTAAACCGCTGACTACAGAGTTGTTAGTAGAAGCTTAATTAGAATATATTTCAGTGTCCTCCTTCAAAAGCTTACACAACTTATCCAAACTTCCCTGACGCTGTTCAATCAGTCTGTTACCGAGGCCCTCTAGGTACTCAATATTAGAGGGACTTGCGTTGTCCATTTGATCGTGATCATTCTCGCCACTCAATTGAAGTTGAAAACGGTAGTAGTTTCTGTTCTCTCCTTCAGTCACCATGAGCTGATCGAGCTGATACGCAACAGATTCGCTTTGACCATCTAGAACAACGTTAAGTAAGGGAATTGCCCATTTGATTTGTCCCCAATTTTTCACATCACTATACTTATATTTCTTAGTTAGTGATCCCGTACCCAAAGAAACAACAAGAGTATCAGCACGTCGGAGTTCTTCACCAGTATTTCTCTTGTAAGAAATCATCGCCTCCATCATTGCGAGTGAGGAAGGATTATTTGCAAAAATTCCGCCGTCTACCAAAGCGTAATATCCCTCTGCGGTATGATGTACCGTTGGGAGTTGGTAGGGTGGAAAGAATGTCGGTGCAGCAGAAGTTGCCATTGCTGCCTCAATCATTTTGAATCCCTTACATATTTTGCGGCTATTAAGACTCTCGGTTTCCTCTGCTTGCGGATTGCTTGTAAAAAAAATTGGTTCTCTCAGTTCGAGATCATAGCTCGTGATGAAAATTTCTCGTAATGCGTCTTCAACCTTAGCTTCACCTAAAAGCTCCTTTAAAACTTCTTGCCTACCTTTTGGGTTGTGCTTGGGTTGTAGCAAATCATCAACAGCACCTGGTATGTCCTCACTAAAAATCTTTTTTCCATATTTGCGATAGAAATTTACAAGTTCGGCAGATGTATACTTTGGCTGATGATTGATGCTAGAGTCTGGGTGGTTGGTGAGCCCTTCGACTTCGCTCAGGGGCCGCGTAGTCGAACCATTCCGTTTAGTTAAACCCAGTGCTAAAATTCCTCCTGTTGAAGTGCCTGCAATTAAATCAAACATTGTTGCTATTCGTTTTCCTGTGCGCTCTTCAATGTAGTTGAGAACCATAGCAGGAATAATGCCCCGAATACCACCACCATCAATTGAGAGAACTCTTCTCTTGAATTTAGTGCCCATAACAGGTGCTCCTTTAGATATTGCTTAAATTGTGGTCAACAGAACTGAAACAAGCTCGTACACCATCAAATACCAATACCCAACGTCATCATCCGGAGCACCGCAGCAGATATCAAAGAACGGGATTGTTTCTGTTTACCACTCTTCGCTTTTGAGCCGGAGACGGGCTAACACCCGCACTTGCTCGTCGGTGTCGGAAACTGCAAGCGATCGCAGATATTGAAACGCACATTCCGCAGCCCAACTGTCACAAAACCGCTCACCGATGTTGAATGGGATAAAATGG
>DMYK01000334.1:3851-6019 GCA_003483675.1 Microcoleaceae cyanobacterium UBA11344 | reverse complement strand
TTGTGGGAATGAAACGGTTTGTTAGCCTGCCCTTGCTTGACTATGCTTCGCTTTCCTCGTTTTCGCCTTCTTCTATTTCTACCTCTTCTAGGGACTGTCCATCTCTACTGAGCAAATTCCAAAGATCATCATAGAAAAAATGATCAATAGTTTGAATGTGCTGTGAGAGCAACGGATCTGTAATCATATTCGGTCGAATATCGCAGTAATACACACCATCCAATGGATTTAGTTTGATAGTGTAAGCTTTGAAATGCCCCGACAAAAAGGTGGCATTAATGCCATAGCGGTGCTGTTGCTTCGTTTTCTTTCTTTGCACATCGTTGAGGAAAATTGCAATATGAGGTACATCGGTATTGGTCAATTTATTGTACAAAAACTTATCTACAAAAATTTTGTCAATACGATCTTTACTGGAAGTTTTTACCGAACCAATAATTTTGAGTTCATCTTCTTTGCTGATCAACAAGTCCTGTTGATAACTGGTATGAAACAAAACTTCACCGTTGTCATCTTTAATTGGAACTTGCGCTGTTCCAGCGACACAATCTATATTTAGATCGGAAATTATGAGACGGATTAAACGCTCAAAAAGATCCCCATTTACTTTACGAGCTTGATTAGATCTTCCTGAAGGTAGTGCATCGAGAGCAGCGCCTATTGATTGCTGCATCGTGTAGATGGTACAAATTAAAACTTGCCTCAATCCATCATCAGGTAACTGTCTATCACGCAACTGTTCAAGAGCTTGTAAAAACTGAACAGAATTAGTTTCAAATACAGATTCCTCATACATCAAAGATGTATTAATTGGGCGCGTAATATTGTAATAGCCATCAGTCTGATACTGATAAAACTGGTAGTGATTCTCGTTCTGCGAAACAATTCTAGCTTGCAAACCCGTTTCAATAAATTTTAGATAGCTATTACAAAAATTTATGTAATCCTGAATATTTTGAAAGCGTTTTTTGTCCGTTGCATGATTGACTAAATCTGTTAAGCTCATCGTATAGATTCCCGTCTTTCTGCATTTTTACGATCGAGAGAGATCCATTCTTCTTTTGTCATACGACGAACATTTTCTATACGTCTGAATGCCCAATCGTTGTATTCCATATTAAGATCACATCCCATCCAATAACGATTTAGTTGTTCTGCAACAACGAGAGTTGTTCCTGAACCTGAAAATGGATCGATCACCAAATCCCCTTCATTAGAGGACGCAAGAACAAATTTCCTTAATAACTCTTCGGGTTTTTGCGTGGGGTGAGGTGTTGTTTCACCCATACCGTTACAAGTAGTAGGAATCTCTATTACATCTTTAGGCTTTGCACCTTTTGGATTGGGTGTCCAGTTGTCATGTTTCTTAGTTACTCCTTTCCCGTAAGCACTTGTTTTCGCTTGCGGATGTGAAGGATATTTCAAAGTATGTGCGCCATAGGAAATTCGTACATCGTCAATATTTAGTTTGACGCAATCAGATTTACGAAAGTGAATAATGCTTTCATGCGATCGCCCCCAATCGCTACCTAAATTCGCTTTATTTTTATAGTGCCAGATTAACCAACGGCAACTCTTAAAATACTTTGATGCTGGATGCTTTAGGTCAGCTAAGATTTCAGAAAACCCACAAATATATAGAGAGCCTGTTGATTTTAGAATACGCGATGCTTCGCTAACCCATTGAAGTGACCATTCAATGTACTGCGCTTGACTATCAAAGTGATCCCAATCGGCTTTCTTAATGTTATAAGGTGGATCAGCAAAAATCAGATTAACACTCTCAGACTCAAGAGATTTAAGCCAATCAATTGAATTACCTTGATAAAGTTGCCCATGAGGATGTGAATATTGCAGTTTAAAACCTTGTGTTAAAGGTTTTAACTCTTGCTCCCTAATTTGTTGTGTCTCGCTTACAACGTCTAGGGAGAGTTGCATCACGTTCAAAGCTTTATTAGAACTGACCACTTTCGTTTATCCCTCTCTACCAGTGCAAACGACTAGGGATAGATTATAGTACACAGGGATTGCACCTCACTAATTTTTTTGAGAGCTACGACTCAGAGAAGTCTAATAGATTGTTTCTGTTTACCACTCTTCGCTTTTGAGCCGGAGACTGGCTAAGGCCCGCACTTGCTCGTCGGTGTCGGAAACTGCAAGCGATCGCA
>DMYK01000334.1:2003-3701 GCA_003483675.1 Microcoleaceae cyanobacterium UBA11344 | reverse complement strand
AACTCTACCAGGGCGATCGCCCGGACCTGGGAATCTCGATCATCTTGAGCTCTACTTTTGAGCCACTCAAAAATCTGCGACTCATCTGTCCCACCCCGCGCTAACTTTTGCAAAGCCATTTGTCTCACAGCAGCACTCTCATCGCCCTCTGCTTTAGCCTCCAACAGCATCCAAGTTTCAGCATTGTCGGGCGAGTTGCGAGCCAGTTCCTGCACTGCGGCTTGTCGAACAACCGCGTCCTCAGAATCAAGCTGAAGTTTCAGCCAAGGTAAGGTTTCCGCGTCATCGGGCCACCCCCGCACGATCGCTCGCACCAACACACTCAACAAGTGAGAATCTTGCTCAGACTCCACCAGACTTTTAAGAAAAGGCAACGTCTCGCCCAGGTAAGACCAGCGAGAGGCTATTTGTTTGACAGCAGTTTCTCGGACATTCAGGTGTTTGTCCGACTTGGCGAGATTTTGCAACCAGCCAAACACTTCCAGACTCGCTGACGGTAGTGTGCCGGCGGCTTCCACTGCTACTTGCCGCACAGTCCAGACTTCCTCCGAATCAGCTACTTTTTGCAGCAGGGGCAGGGTTTCCGGGCGATCGGGCCAACCTGCGGCTATCTGTTNNTAGGGCTATTTCTCGCAGGTCGGGGTCGCGATCGCCCGTAGCTAGATTTTGCAAAAAAGGTAGAGTTGCGGGGTTGTCGGGCCAGCCAGAGGCCACTGCTTGCACTGCTGCCCGCCGGACGGTCGAACTCGTATCGGACTCGACAAGAGTTCTCAGCAGCGGATAAATCTCTGCTTCGTCGGGCCAGCGCGAGGCCAATTCTGCGATCGCCGCAATCCGCACTTCTTTGCTGCTATCCTCTCGTGCTAGGGTTTTCAGCAGCCGACAAACGTCGGGCGCTGTCGGCCAACAGTCGGCCAACTCCCGCACCGCTACTATTCGTAGAGTAGAACTTCCTGTATGGGCGAGGTTTTTGAGCAGGGAAAAAGTGCCTAAAACGGTGTGCCAACCAGTGGCTATTTCTTGCCATGCTGCGACTTGGACTCCCAAATTTTCGTCTGTGTCGGCGATCGTTCTCAGTAGTAGCAAGGTATCTATGCGATCGTGCCATTTCTCGGCCAAAGTATGCAGTGCTGCGGTGCGGACAGCGGGGCTGCGATCGAACTGAGCGAGGGTAGTCAGCAGCCGTCTGGTGTCGTCCATCTCCGGCCAGCCAAGGGCGATTTCTGTGACTGCGGTCGATCGCACTGCCCAACTTTGATCCAATTTGGCTAAGTTTTTCAGCATCAGGTAAATTTCTGGATCGTCTGGCCAACCACGGGCTATGGCTTCGACGGCGGTGGCTCGGATTTCGCCGCTGTCGTTGGAGTGAGCCAGTATTTTCAGCCAGGGCAGAGTTTGGGGGTCATTTTTCCAAGTTTTGGCGATCGTCGCGATCGCTTGGGAACGAATTAGATATGTTTCCTGCAATTCTTGGGCGCTTTCATAAAGAATCAGGAAACCCATGCCGTACTGCGATAACTTTTTTAAAGCATTTAACAGTTTTTTTTCGGTTATTTTATTGACACCATTTGGATTTTTTAACAGACATTTTGCTGCTAAAAACAGATTAATAAATTTTTGCTCTTGACCGTTTTGTTCCGTCAAGTATTCGACGATTTCGCTAGCTGTTTTTTGTTCTAGCTTGGCTGCAATTTCTTG
>DMYK01000334.1:302-1972 GCA_003483675.1 Microcoleaceae cyanobacterium UBA11344 | reverse complement strand
GCTGAGGTGATTTCGCCAGTTTTGAGTTTGGCAATAATTAACTCTGCCGCTGTCTGGGGATTATTTTCGGCAACAAGTTTTTTTAACAACATACCGATATCCTGCGCCCTGGAGTTTGTTTGCATTGAAAATCTTAAATCTGCGAGGCTATTAGTAGACATCTCCAAAAACTCTTGTGGGGAGTAGGGGTTAGGCATCCAGCCAGCCCAAGACTGGCTGTTCACTTCTATGTCTAGTTTATAGTTGTTTGAGCGAGCTTGGAGTGCCGATCGCTCTATTTTATACCAAAACTACTTGCTCTGGATCGCCTTGATGCAAAATCCGCCATCATTCAGAAAAATCTGAGGTAGCGGCGGATGGCGATCGAACAATTAAATGGGACAATCTAGGTAATAGCTACCTGTACGCGATCGCCTGCAACCCTCACTGCAAAAGTTGAAATCTTTACCGTTTCATCATCCAGACATTGCCCGGTAATCAGGCTAAAATTTTGCTTGTAAATAGGAGAAGCAACTTTGAGAGTGCCGTTGCGATCGCCCACAAGTCCCCGCGACAACACAAAAGCCTTACTAAAGGGCTCGTAGCTCAGAGCATAAACTTCATCCCCATTTCCCACTCTGAAAATCGCCACTTGTGCGCCCGCTACTAAAGCGCAAACTCCTGTATTGGGGGCGATCGCATCGAGGGAACATACATCTACCCAAGTTGTTACTGTCTCGCAAACCGGTAATGATTGAATCATGTTTTTTTCCTATTAATTTACTTCAATCTCATTCCTAGTCTTCTGCCATTGGTGTCAACTTAAGACTAAAACCATCTGTACATCTCGCTTGTATCGAAGTCTCGATCCCCCTAAATCCCCCTTAAGAAGGGGAGTAGGGGGTGACGAAAGAGAATATTTCTTGTCCCCCCCTTATTAAGGGGGGTTAGGGGGGATCTCCGGGTTTCCTAGGCTCTGTTTAGGAACGAGATTATGGGTTATTCCGAAACTCCAACCAGAGATTTTTCATATTCATAAGCCGGCCGCATTTGTCCCCGTTCCGCAACACGAAAAATACTCGGATCTGGCAAATCGGAATTCACAAAATGCTGGAATCGCTGCACTTTTTGCGGGTATTCAATCGTCGTTTTCCACTCGCATTGATAAGTATTCACCAAGTGTTCCATCTGCGATTCCAACTCAGCACAAATGCCTAGAGAATCCTCAATAATCACCTGCTTCAAGTATTCAATTCCGCCCTCAAGTTTATTAAACCAAGTAGCAGTGCGTTCCAGGCGATCGGCAGTGCGGATATAGAAAATCAAAAAGCGATCGACATACTTAATCAAAGTTTCCTGATCAATATCCGTCGCCAGCAAAACCGCGTGCTGCGGCTTCATACCACCATTGCCACAAACATACAAATTCCAGCCATTTTCAGTCGCAATTATCCCAAAATCCTTACTTTGAGCTTCCGCTTTCAAATTTTTAATTATTATTTAAGCTCCCATGCCCGAATACTGCTTCAAACCCTGTCGCCACAGCCACCGATTCCACACAAAAAATACGGCACCCCAACCAAACATTACCAACAAACCGCGCCCTACATCGACAGGCAATCCGATCAAAATTGCAGCGGGAAAATGAATTAAATAAGGAAAAGGTGTCCACAAAACTACTTCGCGCACGG
>DMYK01000334.1:0-137 GCA_003483675.1 Microcoleaceae cyanobacterium UBA11344 | reverse complement strand
AGCCAAAAAGACTGTGGGTAAAGTGCAAAAAACAGCAGCACCAATCCGAATACAAACGGCAACCGGGCAAATCTTTCGGAAACGTGAGAGGCAAAGTGATGCCATACTGGATCTAGAGGCTGCAACAACCTATTAGA
>DMYK01000156.1 GCA_003483675.1 Microcoleaceae cyanobacterium UBA11344 | reverse complement strand
GCTTCTCGATACAGTTTTAATGCTTGTTCAAACAGGGCGATCGCACCTTTTAAAGCTTCTGCTGTTCCTTGCCGGTAGAGTTGTAGTCCTTCCTTTAATGCTTTTGCAGCAGCATCGTTACTGTTAGTTTGTGCCGTTTGTGTGGCTTCTTCAACGGGCACGGCTGCTGAAACTGGCTGACTTAATTGAAGCGAAAGTGCGATCGACATACCGGCGAAAACCCATAGAGTGCGATCGAACATAACCTGTCCTTTTGTATTAGATTCAATCTTACTCATTAAAAACCCTCTCTCAGATCTGCTATTCTCTTCCTTCGCGCCCTTTGCGCCTTCGCGGTTCCATCAAAAAACTCCCTCACAAATCATTTAAAACTGTCACATAAATTCCCCATATTTAGTGTCCCTTAACCGGATGTTGACCATAATAAGGCAAAGCATCCGACCAACCAGGACGAAGACCCATTTTCCAATCCAAATAAGCCAACTCTAACACACTATAAACCGACGAACCCAACTCGCTGCCCACTTCAATCAACCGATAGGAATCCCCCCAAGTTTCCAACTTTTCCTGCCAAGATTCAGGAGTCATCACCGTATCAGGAAACAACTCAGTCAAACCCGAATCTTGGTTAACCGAATAAACAGCCCCAAATAATTGACCCCGCTGTGCAGGCATTTGCAGCGCGATATTCAAAAGCCCCCCCTTGCTAAGGGGGGGTTGGGGGGGTTGTGCCCAAGCAAAAGCCGCCAAAGTTGAGATAGCAAAAATCGGAATATCCAACTGTTGAGCCAAAGTCCGCGCCGTCACCATACCAATGCGAGTGCCCGTGAAACCTCCGGGCCCCTTCGCCACAGCAATAAAAGCCAAATCTGCCCAAGTTTGCGGCTGGATAAACTCGACTAAATACTGATGCAAATGAGTTGCTAAATCGCGATCCAAATTCCAAGTTGCATAGCGATAGTCACCTGCAAAATTGCTGATGGCTAAACCAAGTTGACGACTAGCTGTGTGCAGGGCTAAGCCGTATTTTTTAACTGATGTTGGGTCTTTGGGATGGCTATTCATTATTTATTGATAATTTTCCTTGATAAAAAACAGAGGAGAAGCTACAACTAAGCAAGCCAAAAGAAAGCCAAATATTCCCGTATTTAAAATCCTGGAATTTCCCATGCTTCCGGCCATCAGAAACAACAATACTAAAGTTGCAAATAAATTGTTATTCGCAAATTCTTTCTTTTGGGAAACTTGATACTTGACAACCATAAAACCCGCTGAAATTATCAGGGCAAACATAGCATTAAAAATCACTATTTGAGAGCCAAAGATAAACCAAACTAAGGCAAACATTAGTAAGTCTATCCAAAAATCTTTAGTTCTCAATTTGGGCAACCAAAAATCTTTGGTAGCAAGGGGCGCGATTTGCTTGGCTAAGTTATTATGGTGCAGCCGAATGATTTTATTTCTTAACTGAATCTTAGGGTCAATTTGCAATACTTGCTGCCACTCTGGCGCGCGGGAATTATGGACTCTTCCTAACAGCTTGACTGCTGCGACTTTATTTAATTGCAAATCGGTGAGTCTGGTGGTAATTATGTGAGACAAGTGGGGATAATAAATGGGATTGTCTTGATTTCTGTTGATGACGATATTGAGCTTGTGCTTAGCTTGATTAACTTGAATGATCACATTGTAGGGGGCGATCGCATCTTGCAAAGCTTGCTGAATTTCGGCTTGCTCTTGACGAGTGAAAAGCGACACACCGGGCGCAGGTGTAACCACCCGTTCTGAGGTCGTTTCCGGCGCGTCTAAAACAGGCGAAGTCTCTAAATATGGTTTGGGGTTCAACTGCCGGATGACGGCTGATGCTGAATTATAGTGCCGATTGGTGGCACTTTGGAGCATGGTATCAAGGATGCAGCCGAAATCATCGCTAACAGCCGTTTTCAAATAATTTCGCCAAGCCCAAGCATCCTCTGTACTGTCGAACAAATCGAAGGGGGTAATTTCAGTCAGCAAGTGAATACAAGTGACACCCAAGCTGTAGATATCGCTGGCAAAAACTGCCTTACCCATCAGTTGTTCTGGGGCAGTATAAGCAGCACTTCCGATGATTGTACCAGTTGGCTGCAATCCCGGTGTTGTTACTTTTTTAGCAGCCCCAAAATCTACTAGGAAAATATCTTTTTGGAAAGGAGAGGGTAGAAAGGAATTTTCTAATGATGCTAAAGGGGTTGGAGACAGTCGGCGACGAATGATGTTTTCTGGTTTGATGTCGCGGTGAATGACTTTTGATTTGTGGATAAAGTGGAGCACTGGTAATAAATCATTGAGCAATTGTCGAATTTGATTTTCGGTGAATGCTCCTTTTTGTTCTAATTCTTGGGCTAGGTTTTTGCCGTCGATAAATTCTTGTACTAAATATTGTCTGCCGTCTTGTTCAAAATGTGCTAGTAATTCTGGAATTTGGGGATGTTTGCCTAATATTTCTAGCTGGGCTGCTTCTTGCTGAAATAGTTGAGCGGCTTTTTCGGCTGCGTTTTTTTGGGGTAAAGATTGCTTGATTACGCACTGCGAGAAAATTAGAGGTTTGGTTTCATCTACTGCTAGGAATGTTCGACCAAAACCGCCTTGTCCGATCGGCTTTATGGTACGGTAGCGAGATGCTGGCGAGGCTTGTGCGTCAGGAATTAACAATAATTTTGAGCCGCAACTTTGGCAAATTTCTGCATCACCGAGGTTTTGCGGATTCTGACAAGTTGGGTTTAAGCAATAGCTCATTTGATTTTAGATTTTAGATTTTAGATTGGGGAATCGGGAATTGGGAATCGGGAATCGGTAATTGGGAATTGGGCATCGGGAATTGGGAATTGGGCATCGGGAATTGGGAATTGGTTGCTATAGCCAAAAAATTATAAAAAACCTAGGACAAATAACAACCAACAACCAACAACCAACAAATAACTAATGACTAATGACTAATGACTACTGACTACTGACTACTGACTACTGACTTAAGTTGGTACAAGTTCGCCCGGCCGCAATGCAGCCCATTTGCCGATTTCTTGCTTGAAACTTTGACA
>DMYK01000255.1 GCA_003483675.1 Microcoleaceae cyanobacterium UBA11344 | reverse complement strand
CATTAGTCATTAGTCAGTAGTCAGTAGTCAGTAGTCAGTAGTCAGTAGTCAGTAGTCAGTAGTCAGTAGTCATTAGTCAGTAGTCAGTTGCGGTACCCGCTCGCCCTTCGACTACGCTCAGGGGCCACCACGTACCCTGAGCGTAGTCGAAGGGTACAAAAAAGGAAGAGGGAAAAATTTTTTCCTTCTTCCCTTGACAAATGACACTTTATTCCTTCTGTTTTTCCTTTTTTCCTCAGCTCAAATCCACCGAGGCGAGAAATTTTCTCTCTGAGGTGGTGTTTTTCTACCTAAATTTTGGGATTAATTCAAAAAAGTTGGCAAGTTCCATATAAATTAAAGGTTCCACCGATCCATAAGGGTCGGCAAGACTTTAGAATAATGCAGTGAAAATTAGATGCTGTGGGGTTTTCAGCAATTAGAAACAGAAATTCCTTTTCTGACCAATTACCCTAGGGTAATTGGTATTCAGCAGGAGTTATTATTCGGGGAAGCGGACGGGAGCGATCGGGAACCACCCAAACCTCCCAAGCCACACCCCAATCCAGTTGATCGCTCACAGCTAATAGTTGAACTAACTCTGTTTAACGTATTTTGCAAATCCAGAAGGAGTTCGCAATGAATAAAGGTGAATTGGTTGATGCAGTCGCGGAAAAGGCTAGCGTGACGAAAAAACAGGCAGATGCTGTTTTGAGTGCTGCCCTCGAAGCAATCATGGAAGCTGTCTCCGATGGCGATAAAGTGACGCTGGTTGGTTTTGGCTCGTTTGAGTCGCGGGAACGTAAAGCCCGCGAGGGGCGCAATCCCAAAACTGGTGACAAGATGGAAATCCCGGCTACCAGAGTTCCTGCGTTTTCCGCAGGGAAGTTGTTCAAGGACAGAGTTGCACCGCCGAAAGAACCTAAATAATTGGCGAACAGAGCCTTGATTAGACCTGTGCACGGGGGAAATTTAGCTTGGGCGGCCACACTGGCTGGCTGCCCTGCTTCTGCTATTCTCGATTTTTCTGCGAGTATCAGTCCTTTGGGCCCTCCTAAGTCGGCTCTCGATGCGATTCAAGCTCACCTGAGCTGTCTGACGGCTTACCCAGACCCGGATTATGGAGAGCTAAGGGCTGCTTTGGGTGAGGCTTTGAATGTTGACCCGGATTGGATTTTGCCGGGGAATGGTTCGGCGGAATTGTTGACTTGGGCTGCTTGGGATTTGTCGAAGCTGGAGGCTACTTATTTGGTGACTCCGGCTTTTGGTGATTACTGGCGGGCTCTTTTGGCTTTCGGCGCGAAGGTGCTGGATTGTCCTTTGGGGCTTAAATCCTTGGGCGCAGGGCCAGGAAACGGATTGGTAACGGATGATTTGTCGGTTTCTAACCGTTCCCTTGTCTCTCCTTCTCTGTGTCTCCCGGTTCCTCTGGCTCTTGATGCCGGATTTCGAGGTTTGCTGCTGAATAATCCGCACAATCCTACGGGTTTGCTGTTCGGTAGGGAGGCGATTCGGCCTTATTTGGAGCATTTGGGTCTGGTGGTGGTGGATGAGGCCTTTATGGACTTTCTACCGCCGGAACAACAGGAGAGTTTGATTGATGCTGTGGCGGAGTTTCCGAATTTGGTGATTTTACGATCGCTCACTAAATTCTATTCTCTGCCGGGACTGCGGTTGGGATGTGCGATCGCCCATCCCGATCGCCTCCGCCGCTGGCAGTTACAGCGCGATCCTTGGCCTGTGAACGCTCTGGCTGCGGCTGCGGCGGCTGCTGTGGTGCGAGATGTTGTTTTTGAGCGGCAAACTTGGGATTGGCTGCCTGTGGCACGAAGAGAGCTGTTTGAGGGCTTGGCTAGTTTACCGGGTTTGCAGCCGTTTCCCGGTGCGGCTAATTTTTTGTTGGTTGAGTCGTCGCTTTCGGTTTCTCTGATTCAACAAAGTCTGCTGGAAAGTCACCGGATTTTGATTCGGGATTGTCTGAGTTTTCCTGAGTTGGGCGATCGGTTTTTTCGGGTGGCTGTGCGCGATCGGGCTGACAATCTGTGGCTGATTGCTGGACTTGCAGAAGTCCTTAGTCAATAGTCATTAGTCAATAGTTATTAGTCAACAGCTAAGAATTTCAGGAATTCTGTAAGTATTCTGATAAGTCAGATTAAAAATAACAAATCTAACAACTAATGACTACTGACCAATAACTACTAACTACTAACTAATGACCAATGACTAATGACTAATGACTTTTTAATTTATGATTGACTACGATTTAGTAATAATTGGTGGGACTTCTGCCGCACGCTATGCTGCTTTGACTTCAACTGATTTCCAAGCTCGCGTTGCTTTGGTGGAACCGTTCAGTAATTCGCAAGATTTGCCAACAGCAAGCCAAGAGTCGATCGACTTGGGTTTAAGATACAACCAAACTTTGAGCCAGAGTGGCCGATTTGCTCAACATATCAGTCGCCAACAGTTCGGTATAGGCTGGGAAACAGCTAATTCGCAAATGCCGATCGAATTGCGGTTTGACGGGGTGATGAAGTGGGCCCAAGGTGTTGTTTCTAATTTGTCAGAAATCAATTCTCTCGATGTTTTGGCTGCTCGTGGGGTAGATGTTATTTTTGGTAACGGCGAGTTTGTGGTTAAACCAAATTTGGCTTTTGCTGTGGGCGGGCGGAAATTGCGATCGCTCTGTTATTTGCTTGCTTGTCCAACTCTCCCGGCAATTCCCAATATTGAAGGACTTTCGTCTGTTGGTTATTTTACTTCGGAAACTGTCGGGGAATTAGCAAAACTGCAAAAACTGCCTAAAAGTTTTGCTGTCATCGGTGGCGATCCTAGCGGTGTGGAAGTGGCTCAAACTTTTGCTCGATTAGGAGTGGCTGTGACGCTTGTGGTGAAGGGTTCGCACATTTTGGCGAAAGAGGAGCGAGAGGCTGCTAGCTTGGTTCAGGCTGCAATGGAGGCGGCTGGGGTGCGAATTTTGACTGGGACTGAGGTGACTCAAGCTAGGGTGATTGAGGGGAAGAAGTGGATTCAAGCGGGTAATTTGGCGATCGAAACTGAGGAGATTTTTCTCGCAGCGGGCCGCCAACCTAACTTTAAATCATTAAATCTCGAAGCGACTGGTGTTAAATTCCATAACCAGGGATTGATTTTAAATGACAAACTGCAAACAACTAATCCCCGCATTTACGCTTGTGGTGATGTTGCTGGGGGTTATCCGTTCCCTCACATCGCTAATTCTGAAGCTTTGGTTGCTGTAAAAAATGCTTTGTTTTTGCCGATGTTTCAAATAGATTATCGGGGGATTCCTTGGGCGATTTTTTCTGACCCGCAGTTGGCGAGGGTGGGCTTGACTGAAGCGCAAGCAATCCGCCGTTTTAGAGATGATATCATTGTTAGTCGGGAATATTTTAAGAATGTTGAAAAGGCTCAAATGTGCGGTGAAATAACTGGTTTTTGTAAGATTGTTGGGCGGCGCAATGGGGAGATTTTGGGGGCGAGTATTGTGGGACCAAATGCTGCTGAGTTGATTCATGTTATCGCTTTGGCTGTGCGTCAGGGGCTGAAGGTTGAGGCGATCGCCGAACTTCCTTATATTTGGCCTACTTTTTCGGATATTAATGGGCAAACTGCTGCTGCTTGGCAATTACAGCGTTTCCGTAGCAATACTTTTATGCGTAATTTATGGGAAAATTTGTTTCATTGGCGCAGATATTGGAACAGATAGTTTTGGGAATTGGGCATTGGGCCTTGGGCATTACAACAATTTTAGATTTTCTAGTCCTGGACGCACAGATTCTAATTGTAGGGTACGCAGTGCGTACCTTACTAATACAGATAGTGTAAAAATCTCTGTTAGATCCCCGCAGCACTTAAAGAAGTCGGGGATCTGGTTATTCTGTTGGGGCGCTACCATCGATGCTTGTACTCCTTGGCTGACAGCATCAGCTTATGAGCGTTTTTTAACACCTGTTCGGCTTGCCTAAATTCTGACGCTAACTGTGGTAAAATCAGTTGGATGGCGATCGCTTTTCCCATCGCTAAATTTCCGGCTTCTTTGTTGCCACTTTCATAAGCTAAAATCGCTTGTTGTTCGGCTTGTTGGAATTCTTGCTGTTTGCTGTCGTATCAATATTTCGCGCAGTGATAACTTGCTGCGATTTCGGCGGCAGATTGCTGTATAGATGGGAGTGATTCTTGAGCAATTTCTCTGCCAACTTTGCGGCCGGATTCAGCAGAAAATCCCCAGATTTTGTTCAAAAATTCGGTGAATGTGCGATCGGCTTGCTTGCTAAATGACCAATAGGTAATGGTTTTCATATCGGATTTCCTTGTAGGAAGATAGTGCGAATACATGATAAATGCAGATGTCAGTAGAATCGTAAAAGTCATTTTTTTGAATAAATATCGATCGGCGATTGAAATCGCTTCTACCTACTTAGTCCGCCGAGGCGGACTAAATAGGTAGATGTAAATAAACCTGGCTATCTAAAATCATTAAAAACCCGTGAAACCAGACTATGTTGCCAATTTGGCAGAAATTTACAATAATTTACATAGTTTCATTAGGCGCTCCTACTTAAGAGATCAGGGAAGTATTTAAGCAGGATTTGGTATTAGTCCTCAATAGCAGTGACGGGAGGACATCCGTCCTTACTACAAACAAATCTGGGGACGAGAAATACTAAAAAACTCGGTTTCTTTAAGAAACCGAGTTTTTGAATGCCATAAACATTGACTGGTGACATACCCGTCAGTCATTCTTGTAAACGAATAGAGTGCGGGACTTCCCGCTCACATAAGTTAAACGGAGAGGGTGGGATTTGAACCCACGTTAAGTCGCCCTAAAGTAGATTTCGAGTCTACCGCATTCAACCGCTCTGCCACCTCTCCAATTGATTGGCGATTTGATTATAATCGCACGAATTAAGCTAAAAATCAACCATAAATTTAAGGTTGCTGTTGCTTCGCGACTCCTGGAATCGCATAATTGTCCGATCGAGCCACAAGTCTGGTTTAGATATTCGCTCTTTCCTATCTTACCGCACAGCGCGCCACATTTGCCAATCTTCACAAAAAAGAAGTCTGATTTTCTTGAGATTCCAGGGTAGTCTTAAATCCCGCAGCGGGAGTCCATTGGAGGGCTCCGTCGCGCCCAGTCCAAAAGATCTGGGTTTTGCTTTGGTGCAGTTGGGCTGCGGTTGAGGAGTCAATTTCGTCAGCAGATGCGATCGCCACTTTTGGCCCAATTGTCTTCAATAACTCCGGTATCAGGGTTTTTCCCGACCACCACAGCACTTGAGCTGGCTTCAAACTTCCCGTTGCTACCAATTTTTTTTGGGCTTCGGGTGCGATTTCACCGAGCATCAACCAAGTTCGAGCGCCCACCAGCAATTCTACCACCGGGATTTCCGCATTCACCAACTGCAACCGCACAGAGCCCAGATTAATTGTGCTGTTAGTTTCTAAAGGAAAGTAAACTCCTTGGCGAGATTGCACCGCAGTCATCAATTCCTGACGGCTGACATAGTGAATTTGTTTGGGAGCCTTATTATCATAAAATGTTTGAATTGGCAAGCGTTCTAATAATTTTCCCCAACCTGCGTTTAAGCCTAAATGAGGATGGGTGGCGATCGCAAAATTCACAGAATTAACTGCTTGTTTCTGCAAAAAAGGTAGCACTGTAAACCTAACTGTATTTTCATCACCG
>DMYK01000389.1:2362-6234 GCA_003483675.1 Microcoleaceae cyanobacterium UBA11344 | reverse complement strand
AGGGGGGCTAGGGGGGATCTAAGTTTAATAGTCAAACAGCAATCTGTGGCTGGGTTTGAGCTGGTTGTTGACACCAATGGGCCGTGTCCTGTCCTCTTATTGCAACAGTTTACTTCGATAATTCGATATTAAGTTCGTTCACAACACGGCGTTTTAGCGGGAGAGATTTTTCTCTAGGTATCAAGTCAAAGACTTTCCGAAAGGCATCATCTACCTCTTCAAAAGGTACTTGTCCTTTAGCATCATAAACCACTTTCCCCGATTGATCGAGCAGCACAGTTTGAGGTACAAAACCCTTGTAATAATGACCCGGATTTGTGACATCTGGTGAGGGTTCCGAAGGCAGAGAATCGATAAATATAGGCATAAAATCGGCTTCACGACCGTAATATTCTTGCAGGTTAGAGACGACGATCGCGAATTGTTTGCAGTCGCTGCTGTCGTCTGTATAAAACACTAGCAATGCGGGTTTTTTGCGTTGAAAAGAATCTGTGAGTTTGACTTTGGGAGGGACTAGGGAACCGTTGCCGGCGTAGAGGGCATAGATTGTACCATCGAAGCGATCGTCCGTGAGAGTTGCGAAGGCTGGTGGTGTGCCGATTAGCAGGATGAAGCTAAGTGCGATCGCCACAGTTAAAAGACTAGCAGACAAGATTCGCCGCCACAAGCGTTTGCCAGAAGCAGCAGTAGCAATTAAATTTTGGTAATCGGAAAATATCATAGGTTATTGGCGGTTGCTGTAAGGTGGCGAAAAAGCGTGCAAAACTTTATTAAGTTTATCAGCAAATGTAGGCAAATGCTGTTGATTAGGTTAAATTGGTTTTTGACAAACTATTTTAATCTGTTTTTAGTTGCGATCGACAGTAAGCATTATGGGTAGGGACACGGCAGTGCCGTGTCCCTACAGATATCCTGTACAATCCACCGGATTTGATATCAACCGATAACTGGTGATTGACTGCTAGAAACTGACAGCTAGAAACTGACAACTAGGAACTGACAACAAATGATTGCTTTGCTTGATGTACTCCTCGCCCAAACGCCCGCTGCTGATGTTTCTGGGCCTGCTCAAATTGATGTGTTTGAGGCGATTGTTTTAGGTCTTGTCCAAGGATTAACAGAATTTTTGCCCATCAGCAGCAGCGCTCATTTGAAAGTCGTGCCCGCCCTATGGGACCACGATCCCGGCGTTGCTTATGTTGCTGTAATTCAATTGGGCAGCATTGTGGCAGTGCTGTTATATTTTTGGAAAGACTTGACAACTATAACTATTGGTGCATTGAAAGCTATTACCAGCAAAGACTACGATTCCCAAGAGTTTCGGATGGCCCTGGGAATTGGTTTGGGAACAATACCGATTATCTTTTTTGGACTGTTAATCAAGATATTGGTTAAAGATTTTGACAAATCGCCGTTGCGGAGTTTGGGGGCGATCGCCACTGCTTCCATCGTCATGTCGTTGCTGTTAGGAATAGCCGAAAAAACAGGCAAGCATAAACGGGAGTACGAAAAATTAGATGTAAAAGATGGTATTATAATGGGATTAGCTCAAGCAATGGCAATAATTCCTGGTGTTTCGCGATCGGGTTCTACGCTAACAGCAGGATTGTTCATGGGATTGGAAAGAGCAGCGGCGGCGAGGTTTTCTTTCTTGTTAGGAATTCCGGCAATTACTCTGGCTGGTTTAGTGGAATTGAAAAGTGCTTTGGGTGAAGGATTAGGCGAAGGTGCTGTTGTAGCTTTGATAGTGGGAACAATATCAGCGTTTATATTTTCCTATGCTTCCATCGCGTGGCTGCTGAAGTTTCTGCAAACTCAGAATACGTGGATTTTTGTGTGGTATAGGCTGGCTTTTGGCGTGGCGATTTGGACTGCGATCGCAGGTGGAGCATTGATTAATAAGTANNCCTCGCATCCCCCTTAATAAAAGGAGTAGGGGTTGACTTTGAATGCTCCGGTTCCCCCCTTTTTAAGGGGGGCTAGGGGGGATCTCCGGGTTTAGAAACACACCCTAGCCGTGGAGGAGGTATGATGCTCGAAGATAGCGATCGCAAAAATGCACTATTAGCGCTAATTCTGTTAGTACCTGCTGCTAGCATTGGTGTAGCGATCGCCTTATTTATTGCTCCCGGAACCATCGGAACCATAGTATCAGTATTGTGCGGGGTTTGGTTGCTAGGGCTGCCCATCGCCTGGTCTGTTTGGGGCGATCGCTACCAACTGCATTTATCCCAACCGAAGCATCAAGAATTGTTAGCAGGCACGGTTTTAGGACTGTTAATGTTCGGCATGATTCTGGGTACATACTGGCTTTTTGGTGAGCACTGGATCGATGGGATTGATGCCAAATCAAAGGTGCAACAAATGGGGCTGAGCAATCCCAGTATTTTCTGGATTGTCCAAGCATATTTTGTACTAATAAACTCGTTTATTGAAGAATATATTTGGCGCTGGTTTGTCTACAGAAAGTGCGAGATTCTGATACCTGGAACCGGAGCGATATTTCTGAGCGCGCTGTTTTTTACGCTCCATCATATCATTATTTTAGCAGCTTATACCGACTGGCGCGGAGTGATTTTAGGCTCCTTAGCTGTATTCCTAGCCGGGGTAATTTGGTCGTGGTGTTATCTCACCTATCGTTCGCTTTTGCCGAGTTACATCAGTCACGCGATCGCAGATTTTGCCCTGTCAATTATTGCTTGGAAAACAATCTTTTCAATATAATTTTGTCATGATAATTTTGTCATTCTGAGCGCAGCGAAGAATCTCTGAAACAGTCCTGGATGCAGAACCTCTATAGGTAGGGTGCCGCCCACAAGCACCTTACTACTACAGACAGTGTAAAACTTAAAAACTTGCGTAATTCCTGCCTAAAGAGCGATCGACATCGGCTCCATTAAAGTCAGTCTTGGACGCACTCCCACCAAAGAAACCGGGTTTTTTACCGAATCTGCGGGATCGAAGGAAATATTTTCGTAAAAAAACCCGGTTTCTGGCTCCCCATCGTAAGTCCTAAAAGTGTTAAAATATCAATGTTTTAGGATAATCTTAAATCCTAATATTTTACCTCACGAGGGGATGTCCTATCTTTGAGTTTCTGTGATGAATGTTTTACTCCTCTATCCTCTCTTTCCCAAAAGCTTTTGGTCGTTTGAGAAAACCCTAGCATTACTCGATCGCAAAGCCATGCTACCCCCGCTAGGATTGGTAACAGTAGCCGCTATTTTACCCCAAACATGGGAATTTAAGCTAGTCGATCGCAATGTAAGTTCAGTAACAGAAGCTGACTGGGATTGGGCAGAATTGGTGATTCTGTCTGCGATGATCGTCCAAAAGGAAGATTTATTAGATCAGATTCGGGAAGCAAAACGGCGGGGTAAACGAGTTGCTGTGGGCGGCCCCTATCCTACCGCTTTACCCAACGAAGTAACAGATGTTGGAACCGATTATTTGATTCTAGATGAGGGTGAAATTACTTTACCAATGTTTGTGGAGGCGATCGCCCAAGGTGAACAATCTGGCATATTCCGCGCCAACGGCGAAAGGCCAGATGTTACCACCACCCCGATTCCTCGATTTGATTTGCTGCAATTTGATGCTTATGCCGAAATGTCGGTACAATTTTCGCGGGGATGTCCTTTTCAGTGCGAATTCTGTGACATCATTGTACTCTACGGCCGCAAACCCCGCACCAAAGCACCAGAACAATTGCTCAACGAACTCAATCGCCTTTACGAGTTAGGCTGGCGGCGCAGCATTTTCATGGTTGATGATAATTTCATCGGCAATAAACGCAATGTCAAACTGTTTCTAAAAGAGCTCCTACCCTGGATGGTAGAGCATCAATATCCTTTCTCCTTTGCGACGGAAGC
>DMYK01000389.1:0-2314 GCA_003483675.1 Microcoleaceae cyanobacterium UBA11344 | reverse complement strand
ATTGAAACACCAGATGAAGAGAGTTTAAAGCTGACTCAAAAACATCAAAATACGCGAGATTCTCTCAGTGATGCCGTACTAGCAATTACGCGATCGGGCTTGCGAGTAATGGCTGGTTTCATCATCGGCTTTGATGGCGAGAAAACAGGTGCTGGGGCGAGAATTGTCAAGTTTGTCGAGCAAACTTCAATTCCGACTGCACTGTTTAGTATGCTGCAAGCCTTGCCGGATACAGCACTCTGGCATCGACTGGCAAAGGAAGGGCGGCTTCGCAGTAAATCTGCTAATATCAACCAAACTACCTTGATGAATTTTGTCCCGACTCGCCCGCTAGAAGAAATTGCCCGCGAATTTGTCGAGGCATTCGACGAATTGTACGATCCTGAGAAATTTCTCGATCGCGCTTATCGACACTACCGTATTCTGGGCGAAGCGACTTATCCAAATAAAGGGAAAAGGGCAAAGAAACCCATCGATTGGATCGTGATTCGTGCCTTTTTGACTATCTGTTGGCGGCAGGGTTTCATCCGCAAAACTCGTTGGCAGTTTTGGCGCAATCTCTGGAATATGTGCCGATACAATTTAGGTGGGGTGAGTAGTTATCTGGCGGTATGCGCGCAAATTGAACATTTTGTGGAGTATCGCGATATTGTGAGGCGGGAAATTGAGGAGCAAGTCGCACTGTTTTTGCAGGAGAAAATCGCGATCGAAGATGAGGTGAAAGTCGAAGTGGTTGTGTAGTTTTGTACGATCGCGCCTTTGAGAATGTTGGGGGCGGGTAGCTTTTCTTCTGTTAGATATCCGACTTCTTCAAAAAGTCGGGTATCTGGATATTTATTTGAGCGATTAGCAGACTGAAAATGTTGCAGTTTATTGAATTTTACTCAGATAGTTAATAGCTCTTTCATCTGCTTGAGTGTAAGTGGCTATAGCGCCTTTCTAAAGTAATTGCAAGCGATGCACAGGCTGGAACTTCAAAGCTATGCTGAAGAGAGAAAACTCAAACTAGCTTCAATCTCAAAATGATACTTATACGGGCGAAAAAATACCATTTTGGCTGATGCAAATGGTACGATATCGTTGATTAGCAAGACACCACAAAAAAGGGTAGTTTCAAATGCTACTATAAATCTATATGTCGATCGACTTTAGCAAACTATGTCAATACCGAAAAAAGGAACCAGAAAAATAATTGTTGATGGGGAACCTTTCCTCTGGCTAATCCGAAGACAAGCTACTTATACGCAAGAAAACTGCGGTAATCTTCATATTGCTGTCGAACACGCTGAAGCACCGGGTTCGGTGTTAGTTATCCTCACCGATCGACCTCATCCTCAATGTTGGGGTACAAACGAAGTGAAGCCAGTAACACCCTCTGATGCAGCACAATGGATACAACAAGCAGTGCAGCTTGGATGGCAGCCTCAGCCATCTGGAATACCTTTTGAGGTACGGATTGCAGGAGGGCGTGCAGAAATAATATATGAGAGTGGGGAGTATCAATCAGCTCAAAATAAGTGTAGCAGACTACCAGTAATAACCAATAATCAATCACCAATAACCAATCACCAATAACCAATAACCAATAACCAATAACCATGAGCGAATTATCAACAAGTCCAGCCCTAATCACCAAAGTCATCCCCGACAGCATCGCCGCCGAAATCGGATTTGAAGCCGGTGACTCAATCGTCGCCATCAACGGCCAAAAACCTCGCGACTTAATCGACTATCAATTCCTGTGCGCCGATGAATTTCTCGAACTAGAAGTATTAGACACCAAAGGCAAAACCCACAAGTTAGAAATAGAAAAAGAGTCCGACGAAGACTTGGGTTTAGAATTTGAAACCGCTCTTTTTGATGGACTAATTCAGTGCAATAATCGCTGTCCTTTCTGCTTCATTGACCAACAGCCACCGGGGAAGCGGGAAACTCTCTATCTTAAGGATGATGACTATCGGCTAAGTTTTCTCTATGGTAGCTATCTCACTCTCACAAATTTGTCTCAAAAAGAGTGGGACAGAATCGAACAAATGCGGCTTTCTCCTCTCTATGTTTCCGTGCACGCTACGGAACCGGAAGTGCGAATTCGGTTGTTAAAAAATCTGCGGGCTGGGAAGATTTTAGAACAAATTAAATGGTTTCAAGAACGCCGCCTACAAATTCACGCTCAAGTTGTTGTTTGTCCAGGGATTAATGACGGCGAACATTTAGAACGCACTTTGTTAGATTTGGCAAAGTTTCATACAGGAAATATCCCCGCCGTCGCATCGGTAGCTGTAGTACCAGTGGGTTTAACTCGCTTTCGCCCAGC
>DMYK01000390.1 GCA_003483675.1 Microcoleaceae cyanobacterium UBA11344 | reverse complement strand
GTTAACGGAGTCGATCGGACTAAATATCGGCCACCAACCTTTCGCCATCTGAAAAACCAGTCCAGCCACCAAACCCGATCGAGTCAAAGAATTAGGCAAAGTCATTGTATCGCAATCAATCAAAGACAAAGCCAAAAGCCAGCTAAAAAAAGCCCAAAAACCCAGAGTTTGTAATGTCACGCCCAACTGCCAAAAAATCAGCAAAAACAGCAAACCCGTAGCTGCTTCCACCAGCGGATAGCGTGCAGAAATAGGGCTGCGACAGTGGTTGCAGCGTCCCCGCAGCCACAGCCAGGCGAAA
The DNA here is from genome assembly GCA_003483675.1 of Microcoleaceae cyanobacterium UBA11344. Lineage (GTDB taxonomy): Bacteria > Cyanobacteriota > Cyanobacteriia > Cyanobacteriales > Microcoleaceae > Microcoleus. The sequence continues at coordinate 19,064 of DMYK01000390.1, read as the reverse complement.
ACAGGTACATTTTCGTAAGATTTAAGCTGATTAAAACATTTGGGACAGCGAGAAGGAGGCCAAAGTACCGACAAACCGGCAGGTAACCGATAAACTACCACATTCAGGAAACTGCCGATCGCCGAGCCTAAAGCAAAGACAATGGCATAAACAAGAGAATTAAAGATTATGTCCATTAACAAGGAGGTAAAATTGGACAGATATAAGCGATCGACTGTTATGAGCGATCGGGGGCGCGAGATCGCAAGATTGAATAGGGCTGTGACAACAGAAAAATTATCCGATCATTCGTTTGTATTATGAGTAACAACACCCCGGTCAAAACAATTCTGATTCTAGCAGCCAATCCCACAAATACCGCTCCCTTGCGATTGGAAGAAGAAATTCGGGAAATTGACGAAGGATTGCGACGGGCAAATAAACGGGAGCAGTATAAATTAGAACAAAAATGGGCAGTACGTTCTCGTGATTTTTACCGAGCGATTTTAGATTATCAACCCAACATTGTCCACTTTTGCGGGCATGGTGCGGGAGAAGATGGAATTGTGCTAGAAGATGATACCGGAAAAATGGCGCTGGTGCAGACAAACGCCCTCGCCAGTATGTTTAAATTGTTTGCCAAAAAAAGTGTAGATTGTGTAATTCTCAATGCTTGTTATTCCGAAGTACAAGCAGAAGCAATTAGCCAATACGTTAATTATGTCATTGGCATGAATAGAGCCGTGGGAGATAAAGCAGCCGTTGCCTTTGCGGTAGCGTTTTATGATGGGATTGCTGCTGGGTATGGGGTGGAAGAAGCCTACGAGTTAGGTCGTTCGCAGATGATGAGTTTTCTGGAACACGAAACTCCTGTTTTTAAGAAGAAAAAGTTAATTTATTCGGCAATTGATCATATTCCCATTAATTTTGAAGATGTGATTCCGCCTAATCCTTACCAAGGGTTGTCTGCATTTAGAGAAGAAGATGCAGAATTCTTTTTTGGGCAGGAAAAATTTGTGCATAATTTAGTGGAAGTAACGCACAAACAACCATTAGTAGCGATAGTCGGGCCCAGTGGCAGTGGTAAATCTTCTGTGGTATTTGCGGGATTAATTCCCAAATTGCGAAAAGAGGGAAATTGGTTAATTGCATCTTTTCGTCCAGGAAAAGAACCCTTTGAGCCATTAGCTTTTGCCTTGGTGCGGCTATTAGAACCAGAAGCAGGTGAAACTCAACAACTGCGGGAAACAATGGGGCTAGCAGGTGATTTACGAAACGGTAGAATCACTTTGCAGCAGGTGGTGTCTCGCATTTTGGCAAACAACCCAGATCAACGGTTGTTGTTAGTTGCAGACCAATTTGAGGAATTGTACACGCTTTGTCAGGTGAAGGAAGAACAGGAACGTTTTGCTGATGGGTTACTAACGGCGATCGCACAACAGAATATCACATTGGTTGTGACTTTACGGGCTGATTTTTACGGTTATGTGCTTTCTTATCGTCCGTTTCGAGATGCCTTGCAGGAGTATACGCCGCAGTTGCTCAGTTCCATGAAACGAGAGGAATTACAGGCAGCAATTGAATTACCTGCTCAAAAATCGGAAGTACAGTTAGAACCGCAATTAACCCAACGCATTCTTGATGATGTGGGGCAAGAACCGGGGAATTTACCATTATTAGAATTTGCCTTAACTCGCTTGTGGGAAAAGCAAATCAACCGAGAATTAACTCACCAAGCTTATGAGGAAATTGGCGGGGTAAAAAAAGCGATTGCCAATCATGCGGAACAGGTTTATCAACAACTGAGTGAAACAGAGAAAAAGCAGGCGCAGCGAATTTTTGTGCAATTAGTCCGTCCGGGAGAAGGAACAGAAGATACCAGGCGCGTTGCTACCCGTGCGGAAGTGGGGGAAGATAATTGGAATTTAGTCAGTTATTTAGCTGGATATCAAGCGCGTTTGGTGGTAACGGGACGGCAGGAACCGGAAGATGAAGATACGGTAGAAGTGGTGCATGAAGCGCTGATTCGGGAATGGGGAACTTTGCGCGAGTGGATAAATGCGAACCGTCAGTTTCGGACTTGGCAAGAACGGTTGAAGGTAGCATTACGGGAGTGGAAAAATCATAACCATGAAACTGGGGGGTTGTTGCGCGGTGCGCCGTTGGGTGTGGCGGAAGATTGGTTGCGGAAACGTGCTGATGAGATGACACAGGAGGAACGAGATTTTATTGAGGTTAGTGTTAAAGAACGGAATAGGGAGAAACAGGAACGGAAACGTGGACGACGACTGCAAATTATCGGGCTAAGTGGCTTTTCGGCGATAGCGGCGATAGCTTTGGGTTTAGCAGGAGTAGCTGGTATTGGTTGGTGGAAGGTTGCTATTAATCAAATTAATTCTCTGGCTCAAGGTTCCGATGCGCTTTTGAATTTAGATGGGTCAAAAGCTCTCAAAACAAGTTTAAAAGCGGTTGTGCAAATGCGACATACTCCTTTGGTAGATGCCGATACCCAAACCCAGGTAGAACTGTCATTATTAAATACTGTCTCCAATGTAGCAGCACCAAACACCTTGGGCGGACACGCGAACCAGGTTTGGGCTGTTAGTTTCAGCCCCAATGGCAAGCTGCTGGCTACTGGCAGTGCTGACAAGACCGTGAAACTGTGGGATACCACCACCCGCAAGGAAATTAAAACCCTCTCAGGGCATACAGACGGGGTTTATGCTGTCAGTTTCAGCCCCAATGGCAAGCTGCTGGCCACTGGCAGTCGTGACAATACGGTGAAACTGTGGGATACCACCACCGACAAGGAAATTAAAACCCTCACCGGACATACAGACGCGGTTTTAGCTGTCAGTTTCAGCCCCGATGGCAAGCGGCTGGCCACTGGCAGTCGTGACAAAACCGTCAAACTGTGGGATACCTCCACTGGCAAAGTAATTCAAACCCTCACCGGACATACAGACACGGTTAATACGGTCAGTTTCAGCCCCGATGGCAAGCTGCTGGCCACTGCCAGTGGTGACAACACCGTGAAACTGTGGAATACCACCACTGGCAAAGAAATTAAAACCCTCACCGGACATACAAGCTGGGTTTATGGTGTCAGTTTCAGCCCCAATGGCAAGCTGCTGGCCACTGGCAGTGGTGACAACACGGTGAGGCTGTGGCGATTAGATTTTGATTATTTAGTTAAGGAAGGCTGCAATTTCATAGACAATTACCTCAAACCTAATCCTGATGATGCAGATGCCCTTGAAATTGACAGAGATTTATGCAAAAAGCTTTGATAATTTTAAATAGAAAACTGCATAAAAACCCCCACCTCAAACCCATATAAAAATAACACCTTTCCCAAACCCCTTATCCACCATCAACCATGACTAACCAAACCCCCAACTTCTACGCCCTCCTCATCGGTATCGATTTCTATTTCCCCCATGATTTACCCGATGGACGTTACAAAAACCTGCGGGGATGCGTTCAAGATATCAACCACGTCGAAACCTATTTAAAAGACACTTTCAACCTCACCCCTGACCAAATTATTAAACTCACCGCTTCTGCTTCCGACAATCCCAACCAACCCAAAGAATCCCCCGAACTCTTACCCACTTATGAGAATATCGTCGCCAAATTTAAAGAACTAACAGCCAAAGCACAACCTCAAGACCAAGTATATATTCACTACTCAGGTCACGGCGGACAGGCGAAAACTATTTACGAAGAGATCAAGACTGTTGCTAGTTTAGATCAAGCGTTAGTTCCCACCGATATCGGTCAACCAAATTCCCGCTATTTGCGCGACTTGGAATTTGCCAAACTTCTGGAAGAAATGGTAGAAAAAGAGTTAGCTGTAACTCTTGTACTCGATAGCTGTCATTCCGGTGGCACAACCAGAGAAATAGAACCAGACTATTCGGATGTGCGCGGTGGCGGTTTTATTGACACCAGTTCCCGACCTACAGATAGTTTAGTTGCACCGCTTCAGGAATTAGCCCAAAATTGGCAAACTTTAACAGGAAATAGCCGGAATATTACTGTTGTTAATGGTTTGTTACCAGAACCAAAAGGTTATACTTTAATAGCAGCTTGTCGCGATCATGAATTCGCTTTTGAAAGTGTGTTTGAAGGGACAGAACGCAATGGTGTTTTAACTTATTTTTTACTAAAAGCTTTGCGAGAATTTGGTACAGAAATTACTGTTGAAGATTTATATAATCGCATTTCTAATCTAGTTCACAATAAATTTGTCCAACAAACACCGATGTTGATTGGCGAGAGAAATCGTACTTTTTTCGGCGCTCAATCTGTTGGTACTAATCGTAATACTTCGGTGATGAACGTAGATATTACCAAAAACCGAGTTCAATTGCAAATAGGTCAAGCTAGCGGTATCCAAAAAGGAGCAGAATTCGATATTTTTAAATTCGGAACGAGGGATTTTAAAGATAGCGACAACCGCATTGCAACGGTTAAAGTAGTAGAATTAGGAGCATCCGATTGTTGGGCAGAAGTAACACAGTTATTTGGTATCAGAACTATCAATAATCAATTAGCAGCAGGAATGATTGAAATCGGTTCACCTGCTGTCTATTTATCGCCAGGGTTGAAACAAATTCGCAAAGTTCGGGTTATTTTACCTGACCCGTTACCACAAATTCCGGGTGTAAATGTGGCATTACTTCCGGCTATGCTCGAAACTAAAAAAAAGGAAGTTGAAGGTCATCGCTGGATAGAATTCTGTTCGGAATCAGAAAAAGATGAGAATGTCGATTATTTGGTTTCTATTACTTCAAATGGCGAATATCTGATTTTAAATACTAAGAAAGAACCGATTAAAAATCTGCTTTTTTCGATTAAAATCGATGAACCTGAAGCAACGAAAAAACTAATTAATCGCTTAATCCATGTTGCCAGATATGAAAGTATTTTGGCTCTGGATAATGAGGATGCTTTTGCGCCCTTAAATGGTAAACTTAAGGTTGAATTGGTTAAATCAGAAAACCGACAATTTGTAGTTTTGAATACTGATGGTAAAGTTCCTGAATTGGAAGTAGGAGAACGGGTTGCCCTGCGAATTTACAATCAATCTAATCGCATTTTAAATATTTCGGCTTTGATACTTCAGGCGGATTTAAGTATTGTCAAATTCTATCCTCAAGGTGCTGCTTATGAAGTGGTAGATGCTGGACAATCTAGAGAAATTCGCTTTGACATCGAACTGCCAGAAAATTATCAGGAAGGGGTAGATGTGATTAAAGTATTTGCGACGGTGGATGGTACGAATTTTCAAGTGTTGGAATTGCCAGCATTAGACCAATCTCGGAAAGGTTTTGGTAATCAAAAACCTACTAATCCCTTGGAACAATTATTGGCGGCGGTTGTGGATGAAGATGAGCCGAAGCGAAATATTAGGGTTGTTACTGATGCTAGTGAGGAATGGACGACGGAAAAAGTGGAATTGATGGTGAAAAAAATATATAGCCTTGATCAGTTAGATGAGGTGCACCGGTAATTGGTAATGGGTAATAGGGAATGGGCATTAGTGTCAACTTAACTTCTAACCCAGTCACAGACTGCTGTTTGACTCTTAGATTTCGATACCCCCTAGCCCCCCTTAAGAAGGGGGGGACAAGAGTCTTTTCAAAGTCCCCCTTCTTAAGGGGGATTTAGGGGGATCTGGACTCGAATAAAAGCGATATTCCTCATGGGTTTTAGCCTGGTTGTTGACACTAATAGGTAATTGGTAATGGGTAATTGGTAATGGGTAATGGGTAATTGGTAATGGGTAATTGGTTACTACTGTCAACTGTCAAATGACTAATATATTTGCGATTCAATCTCTTCAAAACTAACAAAACGTTCACCGGGCAACAAAATGGGTGGCGCAGCAAAAATTAGCTGGCCTCGATCGCTTCCTGGACTGACAACTACACCTACTGGACGCTTTATTTGATCGGAATTAACTTTGATATATAGACCATAGACCGATCGAGCTACTCGGATCAAATCGGGAGCGAGCAACCTGAGACTCTCGGAAGTTTCTATCCTGGGTTTTGGGCTTGACTGATATTCTGTCACTGGAAACTTATCATAATTGTATAGGTCTAGCTGCCGGTGTCGCCGCTAGCTCGATCGAACTTACCTTATTTTTTAACAATAGACCAGGTGGAAATTAATAGATTAACTTACAATCCTCCCTTGGCTGCGATCGAACTGCGACTGCGCGAGCTCCTTCCGGCTGAACTGTACGCTGCTGCGTGGGTAGAGCCGTCGTCGGCGACACTGATCAGCGTGTTCGAGCACCTGCGAACCCTCCGCTACATCCTCCAGGATTACGTGCCGAGGTTAGTTTCCGAATCACCCCCCCAGTCGGGCGAGGTGCGTTACCAGTGGCAAGAAGGCACGCTACTGTTCACGGATTTGGCAGGTTTTACGTCGCTGTTGGAGGCGAACGCGACAGAGGGGCGCAAGGGAGCTGAAACCCTGCTGGGGGTAATCAACGACTATTTCGCCTCAATGATTGCAATTGTCAGCAAGTCGGGCGGAGATTTGCTGGAATTTACAGGAGATGCCATGCTGGTGCAATTCCTGGCGGGTAAATACCAACAGGATACCGCCCTGGCAGTCAAAGCGGGTTTGCGGATGCAGCGAGCAATGGCAGAATTTGCCAACATTCCAACGGCTAAAGGGGTTTTGTCTTTGAGAATGCGAGTGGGCATCCACTGCGGCCGCTACATTAGTGCTGACATCGGCACGCCCCTGCGGATGGCTCATGTGTTGCTGGGGAATGCTGTGCAGCAAGCTAAGCAAGCTGAGGGCTCTGGGACTGTGGGAAGGGTATGTTTGACTGAAACAGCTAGTTCTGGCTTGGGAGAGCAATTTCGCTGTGAACCTGGGAAACCGGGTTATTTGTTGGTGACGGACGATTTTACTGATGCTCAACTGGGAGAGTATGAGATCACTCTGACTAGGCGGCGGATGCCGAGTTCGGTATTGCTCGATCGCAGCATTGAGGGCTTAGTCAGGGAGATCGAAGAATCTTTGAAGCGGGTTGAACCCCTTGCGAGTTATATTCCCAAACCGATTCTGACGCTGCTGGTAGAAAATGCTAACAAGCGAGGGATTCCGCCGGATTTTCCGCTCCCGACGGTGATGTTTGTCAATTTGATTGGTTTACCGGAGTCGGTGGACAAAGCAACGCCCGCCGAAGAAGCCAGCCTGGTAATCGGCTGTTCTCGCGTTTTCGCGCTGATTGATGCTGTGGTGTCAGCTAAAGGGGGCGTGTTGCAGAAAGTAACGGCTCACTTGGATGGTTCGGATCTGCTGATTTATTTTGGCGTACCAGATGTTCATGCCGATGATGCTTGTCGTGCGGCTATTGCTGCGATTGCGATTCGAGAAATTATTGCAGGTTTGGCCCGGCTGACGATCGGCAGTAAGGAAGTTAAGATATTTTGTCAAATTGGGCTGTCCTTGGGGCCAGTGTTTGCTGCTGAGGTTGGGGAACCGCGCGGGCGACGGGAGTTTAATGTCTTGGGAGATACGGTGAATACGGCGGCTAGATTGATGAGCAAGGCGGGGGAAAACCAAATTTTGATGACTGAAAGGGTATTTGAGTCGATCGCCCTAGAATTCAATTGTGAGGCTTTGGGAGCGGTTTCTCTCAAGGGCAAATCGGCTCTGACTCCGATTTTTGCTCTGCACGGTGCAAAGGTGGAGAAGGGAAAAGGGGGCGTTTAAATAACTTTGCTGGGTAATAATGGCATACTACTGGTCAATTGAGAGCACGACAAACCATTACCGCATCATTATTATGCGCGATCGTACCCCAAAATATTAAAACACGGTAAATCGATCAAATTAGCGTATATTGTCTGTAATACTCCAACAACGATCGCGATCTTCGGTGGTGGCTTTAGTGGTTCTCTAGTAGCGACTCACCTGTTAAAAACAGCTAACCGCCCCTTGCTAATCAAGCTGATTGAGCGCGATCGCGATATAGGCAAGGGAGTTGCCTATAGCACCACCAACAGTCCAGTTGGTCTTTTAACCATTGATCTTGAGTGTGCCTTGCTGTAAGATAAAAATCAGGTATACTACCGTTAAGTTAAGGCTGGACTAGCCTAACAGCTTTTCCCCTAGCAGTTAAATTAGAGGAAGTTTGTTTAAATCCCGCTAGATGACACCCTCAATTGTTACTGCTGCATTTTCCTAATTATATTTAGTGCATCTTGATAGTCCGCCATCTTGCCATTTTGCTTATAAAGCTCTGCTGCTTTCTTAAGATCCTTGAGTGCTTCCTGAGAAGTTCCAAGGATACGATAAGTACGACCTCGGTTATAGTAGGCATCAGCATCACGGCTATTAATCATAATTACCTTACTGTAGGCAACAAGAGCACCTAGATGATTACCCATTTTGCCGTAAGCAACTCCTTTGTTGAGGTAAGCCTCGGCATGATTAGGATTAATTTGTATCGATCGCTCAAAGTCTTGAATAGCTACTTGATTTTCCCCCATAGCTGTATAGACAAGACCCCGTTCAGTATAAACATCTGAATCGCTTGGGTCTAACTTGATAGAAAGGCTAAAGTCTTCAATTGCTCTTTGGTAATCTTGCCGTCGGGAATATAGAACACCCCGGTTGTAGTAGGCAAGAGCATGGTAAGGATTGCACCAAAGTGCCATATTAAAGTTTTCTATGGCTGCTTCGTAGTTACCTTTTATAGTACCTAGAGCACCTTGGTTAATATAAAAATCAGCTTCTATCTTGTTAGGATAAAGTTGTTTTAATTGCGCCACTGTTTGTTTAAAATATGGCATATTTCCTTGCTCTAAATAAAGCATTGCTTTTCGCTGCAAATCATCAATGATACTCTGGCGGTCAGGATTTTCCCCTTCTGAATCGCTTGGTACAAAATCTAATTTTATTGTTAGACCTGTGTTTTCCTGACCTATCCTGTAGGCTATCTTCTTTTGAAGATCATATTGCCACCCAGGAATGCGACCTTCTATTAAAGCTTTTGTGGCTTTGTGTTCTTTGTGTTCTCCATTTGACCCTTTTTCAATAATCCCTATTTCATATAAGTGCTGGTATAATTCTTCTACCATGTTCCCTTTGGGAGAATTCCCAAATCCTTTCTTGGTATTACCTTTACCATAATTAGGGTCTAGTTTTTTCCGGCGCTTTGCTTTTCCCATCGGTCAAATCTCCTTTTAATGTAATTTTTCAGGAATTTATTTATGGGCAGTCTTGCCCAATCTTATCAAGTAGCTGTGAAATAAAACCACCTGAAGTTTCAGTATTGGCGAGCGCCTTCCAGGGTAAACCCATAATAACACGCCGCCCTTCATCCTGTAACACTCCATCTGGTGGGCAACCTGCTACAGAACCTTGTCCTTTAATTGAATTAAGATAACCCTTAGCAGCAACTTTGCTCATTCTTCCTTGCTTGAGCATAGTTACAGCCCCAAGGTGCAATAATAGCGTCGGATCTTGAAAGGGCCAGAATGCCAAAACTCCAAATTTTCCATTTTGAGCCAATGCTGCGTTTAGATCGAAGGAATTATCTTCAGCTATTGCAGATTTACGGAGGCCGTAGTCAAAGGAGATTAGTAAAGAATGAAGCTGCATGGCACGTTCAGCTTCATCTAGTCGTCCAGCAGAGGCAAGTACCTTATATACACTGCTATAAAGCGGACTCCAAGTTGGCATCTCTTGGAAAAGGTCACTGTAAACAGCAAAAGCAGCATCAAAATTGTTGCTTCGTTTGTACTCTACTGCCTGGGATACTCGACTTTGGACTCCGTTGTAATAATCCCAATGGTTAATATCGTTAGCAAAAGATGCGATTGTATGCCGATATTCCAGACTTTTTCCCATCCATTTGAATGCTTCCTCTGTGTTGAGAAGCAGCAATTTATTGAGAGTGGTTTCAGTATCACTAGAATTTTGGTTTATGTAAATTCCTGCTAACTCTGCTGTTGGTTCATCAGACTCTAGGTTTATGTTGGCATCAACATCATTAAAGCTGTGAGGTATAATTCTGTTTCTGCACTCCTCAGCTTTCTCTGAAATTCCTGCTAACTCATATTGCTCAGCCGCTTGCTCCCAATACTTCCTTTTTTCAAATTCTTTTGCTCTACATTCAGCAGATTTCTGTGTCATTTGTGCTAACTCATAGTGCTCTGCTGCCTTGAGCCATTGCTTTTTCTGTTCAAACTCAACTGCCCGAATTTCTGCTTTCTTCTGTTCATTACCACTCTTTAACCAACAACGTTTAGCATCTTCAAATCGGCCCATATTGTCCCATAGCTGCGCTGCATCTTCCCACACTTTAGTGGTTTCAAACGCTTTAGCCTCACAGATTTTTTGCCTCTCAGAATTACCAGCCTTTTCCCAACCGTTAGCTGCTTCTTGCCACTGATCAATTTTCTCGAAAAGTTGAGCCGCTTGTTGCCAGTCTTGCAATTCAACAAGAATCTGGGCTGCTTCACTGTACTTACCCTCCTGTAACAGGAGTTTAGCCCTAGTTTGTCGCTGTAATTCAATATCTCCTGATTTGTCGAAACACTCGCTCGCCTGACGGTAAAATCCACTCTCCAGATAGTAACACCCACGATCGCGCCACATTTCCTCAGTAGGCTCAACTCGATTTTCTCTGACTGATTCAGAATTTATCGGTTGCAAAAAACTTACCAATTCTTCTTGACTCCAAACAGCCGAAAGTTGAGTTTCCCAAATATTCAAAATTCGACGAGCGCGAGTAACTGCAACATAAAGTAAGTTTAATTCCAGCCGCAATTCTGGCTGCTCAGTTTCATTGAGCGATCGCTTGCTCCCCAATACTCTACTCCATAAAGATTGGCGCGGCTTGAAAAACTCTACTAAGAACACTGTATCAAATTCTAACCCTTTAGCTTCCTCAATCGTAAATACAAAGCTAGATTGGAATTGTTCAGAAAGTCTTTGTTTATCCGCCTCAGTTCTGACAAGGATGGCATCATCTGGATTTAGCTGCCCTAAACTTGGTTGTAAAGTTTCCAAAGGTGAAGCAATTAACCTAGCACACTCACCATAACTGCTAGTGGGTTGCCCAATATCATCCATACGTTCTCGCAACAGGCGGTAGCGCAATTTCAGAATTTGATTGGCTAAATTTACCAATGAACCAACGCTGCGGAAATTAAAGTTTAATGTTTTCTGAATCGCTTGACGCTGACCTTTAAAAAACTTGGTTTTTAAATCTTCCCAACGGAACCCACTGGGGCTAATCATCTGGTGTAAATCGCCAGCAAAGAAGAGATGACCCCCAGGAGCAACAAGCCTTACCAACAGTTCTAACTGTAATTCTGTAAAGTCCTGTACCTCATCACAGACAATTAATTGATAGCGTTCGCCTTTTCCTTGCCAGATGGTTTGTAAAACTTGTCGGGCTAAATCTATCTCATCAAAACGCCCTTCTTTTTTTAACAAACCTTGATACCACTCTGCCACCTTATAGACTTTATGGCGATTGTTTTGAGGAATTACCGATGAGCGTCTCCTACCCAACTGCTCGTACTGTTTCTGAGAAAGCTGATAAGAACTTGTCTCTAAATACGCCCCTTTGATGATACTACGGATTTCGTCCCAAACTAAGGCAGGTGAATAAGGTTGGTAAGATTGACGGCGGTAAAGTTGCTCAAAAATTTGGTATGTCACCTCATCTTCAGGGATATAAAATTGCCCAGCTTGTGACAGACTCTCTAGACACAAATCTCGAATAGTTTTAAAATAGAAAACAGACTCAATTTCAGAACTGCTCCCACTAACCAGACGCTTAAATTGTTTCTGTGCTTCTTTAACTAAAATCGGGTTGTAAGCGACATAGAGGCGTTTTCCATCTGGTAAAGTCTCTAAACTTTTGAGTAAGCGATACAGTCCTACTGTAGTTTTACCAGTGCCCGCACTGCCAGATAGCAATAGGTTTCCGTAGAGTTTCACCAGTTCATATTCTTCTGGCGTGAGTTTGAGTGGTAAATCAGCATCTTGCTGAATAATTGCCCGTTGCCATTCTAATTCTGAATCAATTATTCGCCATTGAACATTGCCCAAAAGTTCATCGGTGAAGCTAGGAACAAGCTGTAATTCTTCTATTTGTGCTGCATCCAGAGCAGACTGTTCGGCTGGGGTGAGAACTGGCCGCTCGTCCAAGATATTCCCGATCGCTTCTACCACCTCAGCATCAAGCCATTGGGCATCAGGAGTTTGATTTCTAGCTTTAGCCCGTCGGGATACATCATCATGATCTAAACAAATATCCTGAATGGCGATATAGGTTTGTCGCTCTCCCGTGTCAGGTTGCCTCGATTTGTTGTAAGTAAAAATTAGACGGCTAGCCTGAGTAATCCTGGCTTCCCAAACTCTCTTGGCTATGCCTTTCAGTTTTTTGACCCGCAAGCCACCATCAAATTGCTGCTGCCTCAGCTTTTCAATGCACTCCCATACCCTTGTCTTCAGGTTACTCTTCAATTCTGTACGGAGGAAATCTACTACATCAGGGTGTAAGACAACAGGTAGCAACATATTTGCAATTAGCTTAGGTAGTGATGATCTATTTTATACCCATTGGTGTCAACTTAAACAGTCAACCCCCAGATTTCCTTCGCGTAAGCGGTATTACTGGTAATGTTAACAGGCACGAGCGCGCTCTATGCTTAATCTTGCGTGGCTCCCAGTCGGTGTGAGCGCTCAGGGGGAGCGATCGCTCTGTCAAAAAATAGCGATCGCACGCCTCGTACAGTCCTTAAGTTGGCACCAATGACGGGGGCGCTACCCCTACTTACTAGAAAAATTACATAACATCCATCCCTGCGTCTTCAGAGTGGGGATTTTTAATTACCTGGTTTCCAAACTACTTCTTCAACTTTGAGCTGCTTGGGAATTAAGCCAAGTTCAAAAAAAGTATCCGCAATTTCCTGTTGCTCGGCAACCATATCAGCTTGGATCGGTTCAAATCCATAACTCCGCCGTCGAGTTACTACATCTAAGATAGAAACATCAATTTTCAGAAGGGGAGCGAGAATTTTGACTACTTCTTTGGGATTCGCATCAGCCCAAGTCGCTACTGCTTGAGTTTCTTCTCTAATTGCCTCAATGATTTTGGGATTCGGCTGAGCAAATGACTGATTAGCTAAGTAAAAATCGCGGTTAGCTGCTAGTCCTTTACTATCTTTAACAACACGAATATCTATTTGCGCTTGAGCTGCGGCATAAAAGGGGTCCCAAGTCACCCAAGCATCTACTTTACCTTGTTGGAAGGCCGCTCTGGCATCGGCTGGTGTCAGGTTGGCAGGCTCAATATCAGCCCATTTTATCCCTGCGGATTTTAAAGCTTTTGCTAATAGGTAATTGGCGCTTGAACCTTTTGTAAAAGCTATTTTCTTACCCCGCAAATCCCCAAGGGTTTGAATGGCCGAATTAGCAGGGACTAAAATACCTGAACTGCGGTCTTTGGGGGCGCTACCACCAATGTAAAGCAGAGGCGCGTTAGCAGCCTGGGCAAAGACTGGAGGAGCGTCCCCGGTGCGCCCGATGTCGATGCTGCCGACGTTTAGGAATGAAAAATAAATAAGGTGACTAATAGAGCAATAGTTTACCTTGTATCAAGGCTTCTGAGGTTTAATTGTGCAAGTTTTTGACTCGCATTGAGATGCAGCAATTGTTAGAAAATTTATGGCAAGAAAAAGGATTTACCGCGCTACTGATCACTCATGACGTAGAAGAAGCAGTGGTATTAGCTGAGAGAGTTATTTTAATAGAAAATGGTCAGATTGCAATGGACTGTTATATTGAGATGCCGCGACCGAGGCAGAGAGGAAATTCTGTATTTGCTGCGAAAGTAGAGGCGATTTTGCAGCGCGTTATGGGTCAAAAAGAAAGTAGCAAAGATGCAGAGAAAGTTGCAATAGGTAGGTAAAAAAACCCCAACTATGTAAAGATAAGTAAATACGGATAACGGATCTACCAAGGTAACTCAGATATGGGCGCTCGTTTAAGAATTTTTCTGACTCGCGAGCTCTTCGTCAGCCAATCCGATGCACCCGGATTTGATATCACTCGCATAGACTAAATTCCGATCGATACTTCACCATGCCGCTGCAATCCTGCAAAGCTCCACTTTCTAACTCCAAAACCATAAAAGCCTCATTGGGCACATCATATTCACATCCCAAGCTCTTTCTACTAGCAGGAATGAACCCAAAACGCGAATAGAAATCTGGATTTCCCAGCACAACCACTGCCTGAAATCCCGATCGCACGCACTCTTTTAAACCCTCCCGGATCGGCAGCGATCCGATACCTTGGCGTTGATAGTCGGGCAGAACCGCGACTGGCGCCAACCCCAGAATCGACAAATTGCTAAAACATTTCCCTGCTACCGCAACCGGACTGAATAAAAGGTGTCCGACAATGCGATCGGATTGCACAGCAACGAAGGAAAATGTAGATGCAATTCCCCGCAATTTATCGACTAAGTTAGCCTCAGTTTCTCGCCCGAATGCCACATATTAACTTGGCGAATTGCCTCTATATCTTCTAGCTTTTCAGTACGAATATCCATAAACCCGCTCCATCACTCCACCGATTGCAGCCGCAACCTTGTACCCAATCCGAATCCCAAAGAACCGACCGTTCGGATTCTTTTTCCGCAACTGCCGTGCTGATTCTAAACCCATTTTGTCTACTGCATAATCCCCTGTTTCTAGATCAATGATGACCATTTTGCCCAGATTTTCTTCTCGCTCTACTTGTTGACGGATGTGCTCATCGTAGAGCTTCTCTGCAAGCCTTGCAACTTCTTCGCTGCTCAGCAGAATGGAGCTTTGCATATTCCACCTTTCGATCGCGATATTTATCAAATTATAACGTCCCAGAAGCCTTTTTGCTCTGATTGAGCCATGTGTTGTTGGAAACAGTCGAACCGACTAACAGCCATTATTGCGGCACCTGACCCGAAGACAATCGCTTAATCCCCTCCATCGCTGTATTTTCTCCAGCTTTGTCACCGCCATCGCGAGCAACTTTCAAAGCTCGCTCGTAGGATTCCAGAGCTTTGGTAGATTGACCGAGACTTTCATAAATCGCGCCCATATTGTTAAGCAAGCGTCCGACACTTGTCTTGTCGTCTATTGCTTCTAGCATAATCATTGCTTGCTGAAAATAGATCAGGGCTTGAGTATCTTTGCCGAGTTTGCGATAGGTAAGTGCCATATTATTGAGCAGGCGGCCGACCCCCGCTCTGTCTGCTATTTCACGACGAATGGCTAAAGCTTGCTGGTAAAATTCCATCGCTTTGTTGAAATCGCCGATGTTGTAATAGATGCCGCCCATATTATTGAGGGTACGGCCTAAATCACGTCGATCGCCATCTTTGGTGCGAATGGTTCGGGCTTGCTGGTAAAATTCGATCGCCTTGGCATAATTTCCCTGTTCTGCGTACACAGCCCCGATGTTGTGAAAAGATTCTCCAATTTCAATTTGGTCATTGGCAGTTTTAGCAAGTTCCAAAGCCTCTTGATGCAGTTTCATCGCTTCAGGAAAGTTGTCTGCAACACGGTTGACAAAACCGATGAGATTGAGGGTGCGCGCTGTGCGACTCCCTTCGCCGATTTCTCGGTGGATGACTAAAGCTTGGCGCAAAACTTCTAAAGCTTTAGACTGGGAAGCCGTTTCAGCGTAAACTTCACCGATATTGTTGAAGGTTTCTCCGATACCAAGTTTGTCCCCTAGCTGCTGGCGAATTGCCAAAACTTGTTCAAAAGTCTGGAGGGCTTCTCGAAACAAACCTTGACGGTGCTGTCCCACACCTTTTTGAAATAGTTGGTCTGCTTGTGTTTTGAGGTCTGTTGTCTGGGCGCGATCGCTCTCTTGGACGCGCCTGGGATTTATAATTGGGGCAGATGCCAGAGCCTCCGAGATTGCCAGTACGCTGAGTGCGGGCGATAGGACAATAGTTATAGCTGCGACATAGCTGAAGTGGTCAGAGCGGCTGTACACCGAACAAGTCCTCCAAGAGCCAAGTTGTATAACTTTTAAGATAGAGCTCTTTGGCGTTACTCTGCCGCATTTCTTTTGACACTCCTGGGCTATCAGGCGTGAGGATTCTTCGTTCAAAGACTTAACTTGCTTAGACAAGATTGCTCCAGCCTGAGTAGAGGTCAGACATAGAGGACACGGCAATGCCGTTTCCCTACCTCACCTGATGGCATAGAGGACACGGCAATGCCGTTTCCCTACCCAAAATAATATTGTAGGGACAAGGCACTGCCTTGTCCTAATTTCTTCCTTGTTATTTGTTATTGGTTATTTGTTATTGGTTATTTGCTATTTCTGGGGTGAGGTTGAGACCACTATAGACTTGTTCGATCGCAAAGCTAAGGTTAATGCTTTTTAATTCTATGGTATCACCTTCTTTGTAGTTAATGATGATCCATTCACCAGCATCATTTTTGTGATACAAATCCATTTCGATGCTGGTGGAACTGACTAATAAATAATCTTGTAAGACAGGGTTGTGGCGATACATTCTAAATTTGCCGCCGCGATCGTAAGCTTCAGTGCTCTTTGACAAAACCTCAACGATTAGGCAGGGGTAAGTAATGTATTCAGTAGTGTTTTTATCGCGATCGTCGCAGGTGACGCTGACATCGGGATAGGTGTAGTTAGTTGTTTCGACAATATTAACCTTGATGTCAGAATTGCCTGTGATACAACTTCTATTGTCTAAATGAGCGTCGAACATGGCAGTAAACCGGATGGCAATGCGACCATGATTTACACTGCCGCCGCTCATGGCGTAGACTTGACCGTCGATATACTCATGCTTTTCTAGCTGCTTTTCTTCCCAGGCGAAGTATTCTTCCGGGGTAAGCTGTGGGGAATTCTCTTTTGTGGCAATCATCTTGAGTCAGCTCCTAGTGAATCGTTTTTATTCTAACTCTCGAATGCGATCGCATATCTCAAAACTTCTGATCAACTCAAAAGCAGGTGCAGCCCTTTCAGTGAGTGCTTGTCATGAAAATCCTTCACGGAACTTGGATTCCTCTTATACTGTCAACTGTCAACTGCCATCTCTCTAACCCAGTTGCGGAAATTCACCTCCGCTGCTACTTCATCTATCTGCGCTGCGGCCAAAAATTCGTACAGCTTGGACTTGGGGAGAATCGGAAAAGTGGGGCTGACAGATACTTCCAAATACTCAGAGTTTTCTAGCTGATAAATTCGCCATTCTCTACCATCGTACCGCCAAAACTCCGGTACTCCCATACTGGCATAGAGAGCTGGTTTGTTAATATCAGTATGGGTGATGTCTATTTCTACGACTAAATCGGGTGGCGGATCTGTGGCTAGATCTACTGTACGACCGGCTACGAGGGGCTGATTTTGGATATAATAGGCATTATCTGGTTCTGCACCGCGATTTAGGTCCGATCGATCCAAGGTTGTCGAACCCATTGTTTTAATCTTCAAACCTAGCTCTACCACCAAAATCCGAATCAAAAGCCCGATTAAGCATCTCGAAAATTCATGTTCTTCTAAAGGCCTGGTAATTTCTAAAGTCCCTCTGTTGAATGTCAATCTAGCCGCTCGTTTATTGCCAAAAATCTTGAGCAGTTGTTGATAACCATCCCAAGTAATATCTCTAAACACCACCCGCTGTTCGCCTATGAGTAACGGTGGTGCGATCGGCGCAACAGAAATCATATGTTTTACTTCCAGCTATGCTATGTCTAGGATAACACTAGGGTCGATCAATTTTAGATTTTTTAACCGCAGATATTAGCAGATGAACACAGATGAACGCGGATGGGATTTTATCTGCGTTTATCTGCGTTCATCTGCGGTTAAAAAAATTCCCATAACCAATGTGGAATAGATTGGCTAGTTAGATTTAGTCATCTCTCTAACCCAGTTGCGGAAATTCACCTCCGCTGCTACTTCATCTATCTGCGCTGCGGCCAAAAATTCGTACAGCTTGGACTTGGGGAGAATCGGAAAAGTGGGGCTGACAGATACTTCTAAATACTCAGAGTTTTCTAGCTGATAAATTCGCCATTCTCTACCATCGTACCGCCAAAACTCTGGTACTCCCATACTGGCATAGAGAGCTGGTTTGTTAATATCAGTATGGGTGATGTCTATTTCTACGACTAAATCGGGTGGCGGATCTGTGGCTAGATCTACTGTACGACCGGCTACGAGGGGCTGATTTTGGATATAATAGGCATTATCTGGTTCTGCACCGCGATTTAGGTCCGATCGATCCAAGGTTGTCGAACCCATTGTTTTAATCTTCAAACCTAGCTCTACCACCAAAATCCGAATCAGTCGTTCGATTAAGCATCTCGAAAATTCATGTTCTTCTAAAGGCTTGGTAATTTCTAAAATCCCTCTGTCGAATGTCAATCTAGCCGCTCGTTTATTGCCAAAAATCTTGAGCAGTTGTTGATAATCCTGCCAAGTAATATCTCTAAACACCACCCGCTGTTCGCCTATAAGTAACGGTGGTGCGATCGGCGCAACAGAAATCATATGTTTTACTTCCAGCTATGATCTTTCTAGGATAACACTAGGGTCGATCAATTTTAGATTTTTTAACCGCAGATATTAACAGATGAACACAGATGAACGCGGATAATATCCCATCCGCGTTCATCTGCGTTTATCTCCTGTTTTCATCTGCGGTTAAAATTTTTTCATCATCAATTACATAAATTCTATTTCCTCTTTTCTCTTCTCTGCCGCAAAATAAATTCAGCTAGTGCTAAATCAACGGGCGTTGTCACTTTCAAATTCGTCTCTTCTCCCTCCACAATTCGTACTGGTAAACCGCATTTTTCAAACAAAGCCGCATCGTCTGTAACTTCCCAACCCTTCTGTCGCCCTTCTTCGTGACACTGCTTTAACAATTTCACTTCAAATCCTTGGGGAGTCTGGGCCGCCCACAAATAGCTCCTTTCCGGTGTGTATCGCACGATCTGACGCTCGTCTACGACCTTAATCGTATCGGCTACCGGGATGGCAACAATTAAGCC
>DMYK01000392.1 GCA_003483675.1 Microcoleaceae cyanobacterium UBA11344 | reverse complement strand
GGCGATCGCCGATGCTAGATCGACGGTAGATGTAGCGGTGCAGGAGTTTCGCTTGCCCGGTATTGCGCGAGTTTTAGCCGATCGACAGCGATCGGGGATCAAAGTGAGATTGATCGTAGAACATATGTATAGTCGCCCTTGGAGCGATTTTTCGGCTCAAGAGTTGGCGAAATTACCGGAAAGGGATCGCGATCGCTACAACGAATTTGTCCAACTTGCCGATACAAATAAAGACGGCAAATTGAGTGCAGAGGAAATCCAGAAAAACGATGCTTTGGTAATTGTCAAAAATGCGGGCATTCCTTTAATAGACGACACTGCGGATGGTTCTAAAGGCAGCGATTTGATGCACCACAAATTTGTAGTAATTGACGGCAAAACAGTAATTGTAACTTCGGCTAATTTTACAACAAGCGATGTGCATGGTGATTTCAAAACCGCAGCAAGTCGCGGCAATGCTAACAATTTGCTCAAGATTGAGAATGGTCAATTAGCACAACTATTTACTCAAGAATTTAACATCATGTGGGGCGACGGGCCCGGAGGCAAACTAGACAGCAAGTTTGGCATTAAAAAGCCATTTCGTCCAGTGCAAAAAGTCAGAGTAGGTAATGCAAATGTGGCGGTGCAATTTTCGCCGACTTCCAAGAGTTTACCTTGGGAAAAAAGCGTTAATGGTTTGATTAATAAAACTTTGGCTAATGCGAAAAAGTCCGTTGATTTAGCATTGTTTGTATTTTCGGATCAGCGGTTAGCAAATACTCTAGAAATTGAGTCTAGCCGAGGAGTTGCGGTGCGAGCTTTAATTGACTCTAATTTTATTTATCGCTCTTACAGTGAAGGATTGGATATGATGGGGGCGACTTTGAGTGATAATTGCCAGTTGGAAGCTGATAATCGCCCTTGGAAACAGCCGATCGCTACGGTGGGAGTGCCACAGTTACCAATGGGCGATCGCCTGCACCACAAATTCGGAGTTGTAGACGGAAATACCGTGATTACAGGCTCTCACAACTGGAGTGAGGCTGCAAATCATGGGAATGATGAGGTGCTGCTGGCGATCCTCTACGAGGGCTCCGCTAACGACAATCCCGTAGTTGCGGCCCATTTTGAGCGGGAGTTCGATCGGCTTTACAAAGGTGCAATTTTGGGCATTCCTCCCAGAATTAAACAGAGAATAGATGCTAGGAAAAAAGAGTGCGAATCATTACAAGCAGCATCAAAACCTGCAACAGTTGCGGGGGAAAATACGGCAGCAAAACCTCAAATTGTGGCTGGGAAAAAGTTAGTTAATTTGAATACAGCGAGTCAGGCAGAATTAGAGACTTTGCCAGGAGTTGGGCCGAAGTTAGCCGAGAGAATTATGGCAGCGAGGAAACAGCAACCTTTCACCTCTTTGGACGACGTGGCGCGGGTTCAGGGCATTGGGGACAAGCTTTTAGAGAGGTGGCGCGATCGAGTTACATTTTAAGCTAAGTTCGCCTTCTTCAATCTAAAATCNNTTAAGATTAAAATCGAATATAATAGAATATTATCGACATCGGTGAAAAGATATGTCTCAATCTGTCGTGCCAGTTGTTGAAGACAAGCAAATTGATCCTTCACCCACCTTGAATTTTGAAGAATACCGATTTTATCAAACAGATTCCGAGCTACAATATGAACTGTACAAAGGCAAATTAATTCCGCTGCCAACAGCAACAGTGTTACAGATCAAAATTTGCGAATATTTAGTTTACAAATTGCAGCGTTACCTAGCTGAACACAATCTTGACTTAGTAGCAAAAACAGGTCTAGGAGTGAGAACAGAAGAAGATACATCCCGCATTCCTGATGTAGTTGTTTGCACTCAAAGTCTTTTGGAACAAGCTGCTGCTATACCTGGTGCTGGCATCCTCGATTTTGAGGAAAAGCCACTGTTAGTGATAGAGGTAGTGAGCCAAAATCGGCGCGCCGATTATGTGATTAAACGAGCTGAGTACGAACTAGCTAACCTGCCCGAATATGTGATTGTTGACCCTACACCTAACAAGCAACTGGTGCGAGTTTTAGCCTTTCCTGAAGGTGAAGAAATCTATAGGCAGACAGATTTTTTGCCTGGGCAACAAATGGTATCTTTAGTATTTCCTAATCTGACATTATCAGTAAATGAAATACTGTCTCCGCCATTAGTTGAAGAATTGATTAAAGAAGAACAAGCTCGGTTGCAGGAACTTGAGCAGCAAGCTGCGGTGCAGCGCCAACACGCTGATGAGCAGCGCCAACGCGCTGAAAGATTGGCGGCGAAGTTGCGAGAATTAGGAGTAGATCCTGATAGTATTTAGGAGCTTTCTGTTAGCTCCCCGACTTCTTAAAGAAGTCGGGGAGCTGGGTATTCTGTTTGTTTAGGTGGGCTTGATACAGAGCGGCTATTCAACCCAACGCACCCGCACAAAATGAGCTTCGCGTCCCCAAAAGTCGTGGGTTACGGAAATATCAACTACGCTCAAATTAAACGGAATAGCAGTTGTCACGTACCGCTGAGCGAGAGCTCCCACATCAGGCGCTAACTGAGCCGCCGCCACCGCCGCCACACCCAAACCCAAAAATTGTAAAATTGGCCCTCGCGGCAAGGCTAAATTGATGCCAACAGCAAGTCCAGCCGTCAGCAGCATGGCCACCGACAAATTAGTGCCACAGCGCGGATGGACTGCTAAATCCCACTCTCCGCTGGCGATGCGCTGCAAAGCTGATTGTACTGCGTGACGCAATTTTGTAGTGTTTACGTGACCGTAGAGATAAAATCCTTGGTCTGTAGACATTCCGCCCAATAATTCATTATCAACCCTGGCTGTTGCCGTACCAACCGATTGGCCCAGTACCCAAACGGTAGCGTGCTCCAGAGCGTGAACTTGTCGCAAAGTCAAGACTTCCTTCAAGCCTGGGACAAAATCGAGTTGTCGCAACAAGTCAGCATCTTGACTTGGCTGCGGCGCAAAGTCGAAGGGAAACTGGCCCTTTTGCGGGGAAGCAGAAGCAGTATTTGTCATATCAAACAGTCTCCATTAAGTTGAGATTTAAGATTAGCAATTGGGGTGAAAAAGCGTCGGTCATAAATTATCAAGAGTTGTGAATTTAAAACCTAGCAAGGGCAGGTTTTGTGCAAAAATGATGATCTTTGAACCTGCCCTTACTAACAGATAACATTTTTTTCCAGTTTATCGAGTCAGCCGCTGGCCGTCCTTGAACACTCCCGGAAAGCGTTTGCCACTGGTATCAATAATAGTGCCTTTGCCGTGAGGCAATCCCTTGCGGAACTCTCCCTCATAACGAATACCATTGGAGAACGCGCAAATACCCCTAGCATCGAGTTCTTGATTAAAGAATTGTCCCGAACACCGAGTGCCGTCGGCACGGGTGAACACCCCCGCACCTAAAGGCTTGCCCCCCAAAAATTGACCGACAAAGCGATCGCCATTAGCAAAAATGAATTGCCCCTGTCCAGTCGGCGTGCCCACCTTCCAATCGAGAGAAAACGGCCCCACATAGCGATCGCCACTAACAAAAATAGCTGTCCCAGAGCTAATTTTGCCATCTCGGAATATGCCCTCGACGCGGGCATCATCCTTAAAGATAAATTGTCCTTGACCGTTTGGCTGGCCGAGACGGAACTGCCCCTCATAGCGATCGCCACTGGAATATATATATACCCCCGTGCCACTGGGCAAACCATTAACAAAGTCTCCGATGTAGCTATCGCCACTGTCGTAATCGCACCTAACCCTACCTGTAGCGATAGCGGGCACGCAGCGACCGGTTTTAGCTTCTGTTCCTTGCGCCATTGAGGGCAACGGATAAGTCGCGTAACTACCAATTCCCAACACTGAGGCAACTAATAGAGCGATTCCACTGGTTTTAAAAAGGGAAATCATTAATCAACATTCTCCTATGCGCTTTTAGATATCTTCTTCTGTCCTTTGTCTTTTGTCCGATTAGGAGTCAAAAGTTGCCTGAAAACATCAATTTATCCTTTACGAAAGTCCAAACTTACCATTGCGAAATACCCCCGGAAAGCGTCGGCCACTAGCATCGATCATCGTCCCGACACCGTGAGGCACTCCCTTTCGCAATTCTCCTTCATAGCGCGTACCGTTGGGGAAAGTGCAGGAGACACTAGCATCAAGTTCACTATTAAAAAACTGGCCAGAGCAGCGAGTGCCGTCTGCCCGCACCAATACCCCAGGGCCAAAGGGTGCGCCTGCAAAGAATAGTCCTTCATAGCGATCGCCATTGGCATAAAAAAATTGACCCTGCCCTTGGGGTTGGCTGCTAACAACTTTAGTCTGAATGTTGATCACGACTGCGAAGTCTCCGACATAGCGCTCGCCGTTGGGGAAAACAACCGTCCCAGACTTCATCGTGCCGTCTTGGAACACCCCTGTGTAGCGGGCATCATCCTTAAAAATGAATGTCCCTCGGCCATTGGGTACTCCCTTGCGAAATTGTCCTTCGTAGCGATCGCCATTACCATACACATAAACGCCCGTGCCGTCGGGCAGGCCGTTCACGAAGTCTCCCTCGTAGTTATCGGCCCCCTCGTAATTACATTTCACTCTCCCCGTAGGAGGGTTTCCTTGACAGACGGGAGGGCGTTTGCCTTCTTCTGGTTTTGCTTCTTCTTTTTCTTGAGCCATTGACGGCTGGGGATTGAACAGATTAGCTGCGCCGCCGATACAAGAAGCAACTAAGATCACAATCCCTAATTTTTGAATTGAACTGAGCATGGGAAAACTCCTTTTGACTTCAATTAGTGATAGAGATTTTACAAAAGCTAAGACTCGCTGAAATGTCTTCT
>DMYK01000593.1:2076-6414 GCA_003483675.1 Microcoleaceae cyanobacterium UBA11344 | reverse complement strand
GTGAGGTTTTCTCGCGGCCCTGCACCGGAATGGTTCAACGACTCTTTTGGGAGCATAGCTTATGAAATATTTTGGATTTTGCTAACAGTTTTCTTGTGGCCACAAGCTGCGCTGGTTTGGACGGCTTTTGGGGTGTGTGTCGCTACCTGCGGATTGGAGTTTCTTCAACTGTGGCAACCTCCGTTTTTACAAGCAGCTAGAGCTACTTTACCGGGACGACTGGTATTGGGAAACTCATTTACTTGGTCGGATTTTCCATCCTATTTTGCCGGTAGTTTTTTGGGTTGGGTGTGGGTGCGATGGCTTACCCGATCGAACTTCATCAGGTAGAGTGCCGTTTGATATTTTATTGCTGATATACGATCGACAAAAAAGCGATCGCCCCCATCTCGAATCACATAAAAAAAGGACACAGCAGTGCTGTGTCCCTACAAATACTGTGTTTAAAATCCCCCGCCTGATTGAGCCTTTTTACTCAACCAATCCTTGCCCAATCTGATTGTCACATCGGATTGCAAAGAACCCGTACTCTCAACCAGCACTTCCCCAAAACCCAAAGACTGGCGAATCGCTTGAGCACCTTTAACATCGCCATCTTGAGCCACAAAAGTAGTTACCTCCAACGGTTCGGGCCAAGCCTTATAAACCTGAACATTCCGATAGCCAGCGCTTGTCAAAGTCTTGACAAAATCTTCAACAGCCGATCGATCCCCGGTACTATCTTGAATAGCCACCTTCAGAAAAGTCGCATCAGCATTCTCAATTTGCCAAGTATTTTGGCCGAAGTCAAAATGTTCTGCCACCATAGTTTCGATCGCATTTTGGTCTGGCAACCAGTAGCTAGCCTTGTAATCCTTGGGATCGCTGAACTTGCCGGGAACCATCAACATCTGTACGCTAGAACGATCGGTTTGAGCAGCAAAACCAGCCAAAGCTACCAATTCCTCAATGCTTAAATTTGTGTCAAGGTGAGACTGAATCACCGACAAAATCTTCGGTAGTCGAGAAAGCAAGCCTACATTCACTTCCTGTTCCACAAAAGCCCGCATCAACAATTGTTGCCGCTGCACCCGCCCGATATCGCCCAAATCGTCGTGCCGATAAAGTAAATAATGCACGATTTGTTCGCCGTCCAGATGCTGCTTCCCCGCCTTTAAATCTATATATAAATGCTGGCTTTCATCGGTATACTTCATGTCTTTAGGGACATTCATCGTGATGCCACCAAGGGCATCGACCAAGCTTTTTATGCCTTGAATATTAACTGTGACATAGCGGTCAATTCCCACACCACCAAGGAGTCCACTGACTGACTTGGCTGATGAAGCCGGACCGCCATAGTAATTAGCTTCGTTGATTTTGACCAGGCCCCTGCCTTCAACATAAGTGCGGGTATCTCGCGGAATAGAAAGCACGCTTAACTTTTTATTTTGAGGGTCGAACCTAACCAGCAGCATGGTATCGGTTAACCCCTTAAAAGAATTTTGCCAGACATCGTATCCCTGAGCCTTGTCGGGATGGCCGTCAAGGTCTGAACTCAGAACCTTAAGTCCTAAAACTAATATATTAACTGGGCGAGTGAGCTCTGGCATTTTCATGCTGAGCTTCGCCATATCGCCTTGAGAAAACACCGCCGCTTCTTCAGGAGTCAACTTCTGCTGCTGAAGCGGGGTTGTCGAAAGCGACACAGCTAGCAGCGCTCCGGCTGTGGCTGAGAGCATGGCGACTCCTGCTAATCCAAATCCAAATCCCAGCCATCGTCCTCGGTGGGGCTGGGATGTTTTTAGGGATTGTAGTTGAGCGGCTGGTTGTTTGATAGGGTCTTGATTAGGAATTTTTTGAGCGGGCATTGGCTTCCTCACACACAATAAGAATAAAAAAAGATCATGGCAATTTGTAGTATCAACCTGAAGAGGCAATCAATCAATTCGCTAAGGCTCTTAAGATACACCTAAATAACCCTAAATTATGATAGATGTTTGCCGACCAATTGTTCGGCTAGGCGGCTAATTCCGGGGAGCCAGAGTGGTTGGCGTTTCCACAGGCGAAACATGAGACCGAGACTGACGATGAAATAGCTGGTTGTCAACAGGCTACTCATTAATAACATGGGAAGTGTCCAAGATTCCGCAGAGATGGCTCCAGCTTCTAAAAGAATATGCCCTAAAAGCCAACTCAAAGCAAGGGCAATGGCTAATCGGCTGACGGCTTTGTGTTCGGGGCTACCCTCGTGGCGGTAAAGTTTCCACAGGGCGGGAAAAAAGCCGATGACGGGGATCAGTAGTACAAACAGATTTACTCGATCGAGTTCGGGATTTTCTAAGGGATCTCTGTTTTTCATATTTTCATCAAAAAATTGGGTGGAAACTCAAAACTCAAAACTCAAAATTCCTTAGCCCGATCGCCGCATTTTGATAGACTGGATACAGCACAGGAGACAGGAGAACAGACTTAGCCATGACCCAATCCCAAAAACCGATCGTTATTGCTCCATCTATATTATCAGCCGATTTTAGCCGTCTTGGAGATGAGATTCAGGCGATCGATCGAGCCGGGGCTGACTGGATTCACGTAGACGTGATGGATGGTCGCTTTGTTCCTAATATTACG
The DNA here is from genome assembly GCA_003483675.1 of Microcoleaceae cyanobacterium UBA11344. GTDB lineage: Bacteria > Cyanobacteriota > Cyanobacteriia > Cyanobacteriales > Microcoleaceae > Microcoleus. The sequence continues at coordinate 3,804 of DMYK01000593.1, read as the reverse complement.
ATCGGCCCACTGATTGTTGAGGCAATTCGTCCTGTTACTAGCAAAATCATCGATGTCCACTTGATGATTGTGGAGCCGGAGAAGTACGTTGAGGACTTCGCGAAGGCTGGTGCTGACATTATTTCCGTTCACGCCGAGCATAACGCTTCGCCACACTTGCACCGCACTCTCGGTCAAATTCGGGAATTAGGCAAGCTGGCTGGAGTGGTTCTCAATCCTTCGACACCGCTGGAGTTGATAGAGTACGTGCTGGAACTTTGCGATTTGGTGCTGATTATGAGTGTCAATCCGGGCTTTGGGGGTCAAAGTTTTATTCCGACTGTATTGCCGAAAATTCGCAAGTTGCGCCAAATGTGCGATGAGAAGGGTCTTGATCCTTGGATTGAGGTGGATGGCGGTTTGAAGGTGGATAATACATGGCAGGTTCTGGAAGCGGGCGCAAATGCGATCGTCGCCGGTTCTGCTGTGTTTAAGGCGACAGGATTACGCAGGTGCGATCGAGGGTATCCGCCACAGCAAGCGCCCGACTCCTGAGTTGATGGCAGTTTAATCAGAGATTTTTCGAGTTGTTCTCGTTCCCAGCCCTCCAGGCTGGGAAGGCAGCTCAGGGAGGCTCGGCCTCTTCATGATGTGAGACTATTTAGAGACAGAGGCGAGAATATTTTCCATCTCAGCCAGCTCGATCGCCCCGGAGAAAGTTTTGCCGTTCATAATAAAGAATGGAGTGCCTTCTATACCCAATGATTGAGCGAGTTGCACGTCTTTTTGAATAGCGGCTTCCGGCGCTCTGGCTGTTGCGATCGGTGTTGAATTTATCTAAATTGAGATTGAGTTTTTGGGCGATCGCCGGGTACAAGTCTTCACCTAACTGTTTTTGTCCCTCGAACAACGCGCTGTAATATTCCCAGAATTTGCCCTGCTGTCCGGCAGCCCAGGCTGCTTTAGCTGCTGGTAGGGCTTGAGGGTGAATGGAAGTCAAGGGAAAATTTTTGTAGGCTAAAGTAACTTTGTCTTGGTGTTTGGCCATAAACTGCTTGACAGTATCGTGAGCCCTGCGCACAAAACGGACATTGAAAATCGGAAAATTCTAACAGTACAATCTGTTGCGAGGCGGCACCGGTACTGGGAGAATCGCCGATCGCAGATTTGGGACTACTTTTCATCAGCTCGAAAAATGACTGTCTGCGCTGCTTTGAGAGATTCTTGCTGTTGCTGCTGGTACGCTTGTACCGACTCTAAAATTGCTTGCGGGTTTTCGCGGATAATCTGCAAGACTTGCTCTTTTAACTTGGGATCGACTGGATTACCACCGGTTGACTGGGTGGGCGAACAACCGATGAATACGAGACAAACTGACAGCAGTGCAGCCAAGCAGAAGGCTTGCTGGCTGCGAACTTTTCGCCAAATAGAGGATATGTTCATCTTTTTTTCCTAATTCAAGGCAACACTTAATCCTACATTTAATTGTGCGGAGTGTCAGGTGTAAACCAGGTTATGTCACCGCAGCTATTTTTATGTCTGAGCAATAATTGGGAATTAGTAACTCGTAATTGGGAATTAGTAATTGGTAATTCGCTTGCTTCTGCGGATGTCTCCGGCATCATTTCTCGATCGCCCCTTGCCAAATCCCTGATGTTTTTGCCAGTTGCCTTCGCCCGATTTTCAAGACACATAATTGCTCCTTTTCTGTATCTTGTTTTACACATTCTGAATATTGTCCTTCTGAAT
>DMYK01000593.1:0-1923 GCA_003483675.1 Microcoleaceae cyanobacterium UBA11344 | reverse complement strand
GAGGGTCGCGAAGAATCTCAAAAGAAACTAATCACATAGATCAAAAGCTTTATTGACACTCCGTAGGTATAAAGTAGTGATTAGTGATTAGTCATCAGTCTGAGTCATTAGAAATAAGCTTCCAGAATTATAAGTCAGGTCATCCGATTTGAGATTTGAGAATTGAGATTGAAGAATTGAAGAATCAGCCTTCAAAAAGGGGTGTGAGCAATACCAAATCTTGCCCACACCCTTGCTGAAAAAATGCATGATAGTTTAATCTACCTTGTGATGACATTCTTCGTCGATTTTGTGCTGAAGTTCTTCTTTTAACAGTTCGACAGCACGCATAGTTTGAGCATCACTTTGTTTCTGCTGACCGAGGGCTTTTTCCGTTTCCTCGGCGAGTAATTTCTCTTTGGATTTTGGGAGCGTGACTTCACAGCGGCTGACGGTGATGGGGGGGTTTTTTTGAATTTTCATTCTTGATTCATCCTTCGGTTTAAATTATTTAGTTGAAAGATTGCCACCTGAAAGTTAACCGATACTTTTTTGCTAACGTTTGCTAACAAATACATCAGTTGAGATCTGATCTCGAACCTGGCGCGGATCAATCGATGGCCGTAGAATTTTCTACAAGCACTTATCTTCTTGCGTTCAGCTTGGTTCTCACCTCCACCAATTAACCAATCTGATTATTTGCTTTGATACTGTAGAGGCAACTTATTTAGATAGGAGGTTACATACTACCAAGGTTTTTCACCTAAACCTGAGTGGCTAAATTCATTCTAGAGCCCATAAAGACATCTCGCTACTGTGAGTGATTGTCAGTAAATGTTAGAAAAAGTCTTGCTTTCAATCAACTCGACGCTAATAATAATAAAAATCCTTGGGAAGTCCATCTGCCGAAAGAGAGATTAAAGAAAGGGTTTCTGGCTTGAGAAAACTCAGGGTGTCGGCCTCCTGACGTTGCGATGCGATCGCCCCCAGCATAGTATAAGCTTAAGGCGAGCTCTGGAAGATTGGGAATTTCAGTTTTCCAGTTAAAATCAATAGAGGGGACCAATTGCCAAGTTTTATGGCGATCGGGTCAAATAATCTGCTAAAAAAGAGTGATCATCGGAGTCCAACTCCCGCAGGATTGAACTAAAAATTTCGCTAATTCGTAAAAAGTATTTAAAACCCTATGGGAGCAAGGATCAGTACCACCCTCGAAGCGGAATTCAGGGCGAGTGAGCCGATAAAAATAGGCGTGTTGCATTCGCTGACGGGCACGATGTCTATCAGCGAAATTTCTGTTAAAGACGCGACGCTGTTGGCGGTTGAGGAAATTAATGCTACCGGAGGAGTGCTCGGATGCCCCCTAGAAGTAGTGATGGAAGATGGGGCAAGCGATTTGCAGACTTTTGCTCAAAAAGCTAAGCAATTGCTCAAGGAAGCTGAGGTGGCGGTAGTATTTGGTTGCTGGACTTCGGCTAGCCGCAAGGCTGTGCTGCCGGTGTTCGAGAATCTGAATGGGTTGCTGTTTTATCCGGTGCAGTATGAGGGATTAGAGCAGTCTCCCAATATTTTCTACACTGGGGCTGCTCCTAACCAACAAATTATCCCTGGTGTGGATTACTTGTTGGCACTGTCGAAGCGGAAAATTTTCTTGCTGGGTTCGGATTATATTTTTCCCCGCACGGCGAATCAGATTGTGAAAGCTCAACTGGTGGCATCTGGGGGAGAGTTGGCGGGGGAAGTGTATCTGCCTTTGGGTTCGAGGGATGTTGATGAGACGATCGCCCATATCCTAGCAGTTAAGCCGGATGCAATTTTGAATACTCTCAATGGCGATAGCAATGTGGCTTTTTTTCAAAAGCTGCGCGAGGCTGGCTTGACGGCTGACAAATTGCCGGTGATGTCGGTCAGCGTAGCAGAGGAAGAGGTGCGGGCGATCGGACC
>DMYK01000028.1 GCA_003483675.1 Microcoleaceae cyanobacterium UBA11344 | reverse complement strand
TTGTCACCGGGCTGCCAGCCGGCGGGACAAACTTCATCGGGGTGAGACTGGACGTGTTGAATAGCTTGCAGAGTGCGGAGAGTTTCGTCCACGTTGCGGCCGAAGGCAAGGTTATTGACAGTAGAGTGTTGGATGATGCCTTCTTTATCAATGATAAACAGACCTCTGAGGGCAATACCTGCTTCTGGGTCGAGGACGTTGTAGTCGGTACTAATTGTTTTTTTGATATCGGCAACTAGAGGATAGTTGAGGTCGCCGATGCCGCCGGATTTGCGGTCTGTTTGTATCCATGCGAGGTGAGAGAATTCGCTGTCAACGGATACGCCAAGGATTTCAGTATCAATTTTATTGAAGTCTTCAAAGCGATCGCTAAATGCTGTAATCTCAGTCGGGCACACAAAGGTGAAGTCCAAGGGGTAGAAGAACAGGACTACATACTTTTTGCCTTTATAGTCAGACAGTTTAACTATCTTGAATTCCTGATCAACTACGGCTGTTGCTGCGAAGTCTGGTGCAGCCTGACCAACCCGGAGGCATTCACTCGTCATAGATTTTGTTTCCTTGTTTACGAACTGTTACAAATATATCATACTCATAACGACTACAACTACCTTAAATAAAAATTCAAAAAACACGCTCTCAAAACTGAGAGCGTGCTTATTTCCATTACATTATGGCTCAGGCGGGATTTGAACCTGCGACCTTGGGCTTATGAGTCCCCTGCGCTAACCAACTGCGCCACTGAGCCAAACTGACTTCACGATTTACTATCTTAGCACAGTATGGGGAACTACGATACCTGCTTGACTACATTATTTGTAATGAATTGAAGTAAAAGTTATGAGTTTTGCTAATATATCAAAACCCATAACTTGAAACTACTGCTTACCGAGAAGCGCTGGAATCATCGTCTGGCAGAAAAGCCATCGGATTGACAGCACCCTGTCCGGCGGGATGAATTTCAAAGTGCAAGTGTGGGCCGGTACTGAAGCCAGTGCTGCCCATTTCCGAAATCTGTTCGCCTTGAGCGACCTTCTGACCCTTTTGCACCAAAATCCGGCTGTTGTGGGCATAGACAGTCTCAGAGCCGTCAGGATGGGTAATTTCTACCAGATAGCCGTAGCCACCATCGTTCCACTCTGCATAGGTCACTACCCCGTCAGAGGCTGCCACAATTGGTGTGCCGATCGGCCCTGCAATGTCAATTCCCTTGTGCATCCGTCCCCAGCGCCAGCCGTAGCCAGAAGTGAGAACGCCCTTAGCCGGCCAAATAAACCCATTAGCCGACCGTTGTTTTGAGCCGTTAGGCAGATAAGTATCAGGGCTAGAAAGCGGGGGCAATTCTGGAGAAACCATCTGTCCCAAAGACGGGTTGCTCAGGGGGTCGTAACCATCTGCACCCAAGGGAGCAGTTGCCACCACCGGCTGCTGTAGAGCATTGGTCGGCATCAGGTTGATCGGTTGCAATTGAGCAGCGCGATCCGGGTCAAAACGCTCTTGCTGCTGCTTCTGAACCTGCTCTGACCACGCTCTCGACGGAGGTCGGCTGATTTCATTCTGCACCGCTCGATCGTACTCAGGGGTGTAGAGATAGGGATTATTCAGATTTTGGCTATTCTCAGATGGGTCTTCCGTGGCGACTTGCGCCAGAGGCTCCTGATTGGGAGCCAGGGAGAGGGAGGAGGCCCCGATCGAATTGCGCTCGGCCTGATATTCCGATCGCAGCCTGACAATTTCCGCCCTCAAGCGTTCGGCATAAGGGTCGAGAGCCTGTCCGGTTGTCCGATCGACCCTGGCATCGCCCCCTGGCCATTCTCCTGCTACAGGAGCTACCGCCAGATTCGCATCGGGTACAGCGTTCGTTGTCTCAGCGCCTAAACCCCCGGTGCTAGAAATTGGGGTCAAGTTGGGGATTTTGGGCAGCGCACTGGTATCGACAGCACCTGTAAATGTTGGTTCGCCTTGAAGTTCCAGCTTCCCAGGGTCGCTAATACTTTGAGAAACTTGAGTTAGCGAAATGCTGTTAATTTTGGGAACCATCGGCTCTGAAATGTTCAGACCTTCCAAGTTCCCAAGGGGAGAGACTATAGGCACTGTTGGGGTAATGGCGGCAACGCCAGCACCGCCAAGTTCAGGGGTTTCGGAGCTGGGGTTCAAAGATGCGGGAACCCAAGCAGCCGAGAAGACTGATGTAGAGTTGGAGGCAGAAATAGAGGCGGAAGACTGCACCGTCGGATTATTTAATCCAACTTGGGGAATTTTCAGCCGTTGATTGACATTCAGCAAGTTGGGGTTTCCCAGCTTGTTGAGCGAGCTCAGGTCTTTGGCCGACACGTTGTGACCTTTGGCGATCACATCTAGCGTATCTCCCGGACGCACGCTGTACAACACCTCAGTCGGTGCGATCGCGCTACCTGCGGGGGGGACGACCACAGCAGAAGGTAAACCTGGTGTAAACAGCGACTGTTCAATGGACTCGAGCGCTCGATCGGGTGCTGCATTCAGAGTTCCGGGATTCTGAGTCGCGGGATTTGCGCCTTGAATTACAGGTGTTGCCGACTGGTCGGGAATTGCTGTCTGCGTTGCCGCTCCGGTAGATTCCGGCGTTGGTGCTAGGGCGGGCAAAGATACAGCAGATGTAGATAATGCAGTTCCCTGATCAGACATCAACTCCGATCGACCCGGTGCTGATGAGCGGTTTTCCGGTTTTTTCGAGGTGTTTTCGACCTGTTGTCGAAGAGGCTCGATCGCCCCGTTTGGGTTCGGAGGAGCGATCGAACTTTGCGGGAGTACCGTCGAGGCCAGCGGGGTCGCTGCGGTAGATTCCTGCGGTGACTGAGCCGTCGTCGCCAACGGTTCAGAGCCTGTGAGATTTAACTCTTGTTCGGGATTGACATCCGCAGCGCGCATAGGCGTGCCGTGGCTGCGGTGTTGCCGGCGTTCTGTTGTGATGCGACGACCTCCGCCGGCCCAATTGTCAGTTGTTGCCCTACTTGGAGTACGGTTTCGGGTTTGATACCGTTAGCAGTTGCTAGTGCCTTGGGTTCAAGTGCGTAGTCCCGAGACAGCTCCCAAAGGGTTTGTCCCTGTTGCACCTTAACCGCCACCGGGTTAGGTTTTTGATCAAAGAGGGCAGCCTCTGTTTGGGCGGGGGAACCGTCAACTTGTGCAGAAGGATCTAGCCCGTTAGCTGATACAGACTGTACTTCAGCGGTGGAATCAGCCGATTGTGCGAGTTCAGACGCGCGAGCGCTGTCCCCTGTTCTCGGCAGCAGGATGCCGGAAGCACCTACCGATATTGCCAATCCGAGGGTGGCAAGAGAGCGAACTCTGCCATTCCTCTGCGTCTGTTTGGACGATTCTGCGAAATCGTCTCTGTCTATCTTTATTAGCCTGAAGTGGCTGGTTTTTTGGGGATATGTTCGTTTCAAAAAAAACAACCTCCTACTGAGAAGCGCTTAACAGTCCTTGGAAACACTCAAGGGTATCGCATGACGCCGTTATAAATCAACAACCAAGAATATTCTGATTGTTGACAGCTATCATGCTTAGGCAAGATTAGCTTGCTTTTCAAATTTAGACAAGCTCGGACAGCCACAACAATTAAAATTTCCGGTAAAACTTGCTGCTATTACACCCCAGAAGCCTTACAAGGCAATAGCTAGAACAAATAAATAAAATACCGGTTCAGGCATGGGCTAGGAGCGTCATCTTTGATGATCGGACTCTATCCTAATTTCCTGCCTAGCTACAACCGTATATTTACTAGATATACCGTGGGTTTGTGACCTACGTGCGGTCATGGGCGCTACCAATGGCAGCAAATCTATGTTTTATTGGTTTGATCATCTCCGATCGGTAATTTAGTGTTGTTGATCACAATCTGTTTTTAGATGAATAAAATCTATTAATCTTTGCTATCTAGAGTTTCACCGCTTTGATATGAATTTCTTATATTTAGATGAAGATTTGGCAGTAGCCGGGAGCTATAGCAGAAGAAAGAAGGAAGAAGGCAGAAGGGAGAAGGAAAATGCAATAAGATCAATGGTTTCAGCAATTAAAAATGTTCTAATCACCGAGAAGGGAGCTATTAAAGATCTATCTATGTATGGTGTTGATCATGCTTTATCCCAGCTCGCCCAACTGTCGCCTCGCCTCAAATAAACCTACAGCTGCGCTGACAGAGAGGTTTAAACTCCGCACTCCAGGCTGGCTCATGGGAATAAAAACTGTGGCATCACAGGCATCTAAGACGAATTCAGGAATTCCGATAGTTTCCGAGCCAAACATCAGCCAGTCGCTGGATTGAAATTGGAATTTCGCGTAACTGTATCGCCCGCCAGTGGTGAATCCGATCGATCGTCCTCCCCGTTGCTGCTGAATCGCCAAAAAAGCCGCTAAATCTTCGTGACAGTGGAGGTTGACATAGGGCCAGTAATCTAAACCGGCCCGTTTGAGGTAGCGATCGGTAATTTCAAACCCCAGCGGCCCGACTAAATGCAATTCAGTACCTGTGGCAGCACAAGTGCGAGCGATATTGCCAGTATTCGGGGGGATTTGCGGGTGAATCAAGACAAGTTGGGGCATGAAGCTATAGCAGATGTTGAAGTCAGAAGTCAGAAATCAGAAGTCAGAAGTCAGAAGTCAGAAGGCTTGAGTTATCTAGGAGAACGGTCAGAAGTAGATGCGATCGGGCAATAAAATCAATGGTTTCAGCAATTAAAAACGTCAAACATGACCGATCGGGTTGCTATGTAAATCTACCCAAAGGTAGATACAATTCATAGCTTTTATTTATCACCGGTGTCGCGTTCCATTGATTAAATATTCTGATCGGTCACGCTCGCGTAGTCGAAGTGTTGATTGCTCCTTTCAAGCAACTAACATGGCACACAAGTTATCTTCGAGCTCCCATTCCTGGTGAGCCATCCCATTAATCCCTTGCAGAATAATACTCTGCGTGTCCAAACCACTATCATGGAGCTTCAACCACTGCTGGGCGGTGTTGCCTTCCCGAAGAATCTTTTTGAGCGGCGAGAGAAAGCAGCTAAAGCCGCGTTTTTTGGCAAATGGCCAGACTTGCTGGTAAATTTCCTCAATCCAATCTCGTGCCAGAATAGTTCTGCCATCTTGCCAGTGCGTGAGTTCGGCATCCAAACTTTGGCGGGATGCAGCAATTTCGTTGGCATCGGTGAGGGCAACTAAGTCTTCGTTGCGGGTAGCCGCTGGCAAAGTGCTGAGTTCCAATGGGTCTAAGCTGGGGTCTTCCATCATCTGCCAAATCCGAGCTTCTAACAAGGCAGTAATGGCCAACAGGGCGAGAGGATTGACTTCTAGGTCACAAATTCTCAGTTCCAGGCGGTTGAGACAGTAGGGGCGACGATCGCCATTTGGGCGCACAGCAGACCACAGGTGGCGGACATTTTGCATGGTACCGAGTTCTAGCTGTGCTTCAGTCCACTGGATGTAATGCTTGTGACTTTCAAACAGGGGGACAATGGCTGGAGTTTTGGGAAACAAACCCCACCGGGTGGAATGATAGCCGGTGACTGAGCCGTCGAGGAAAGGGGAAGAGGCGCTCAAGGCAAGGTAGAGGGGTGCTTCGACGCGGGCGAGGCGAATTGCCCGCATCAGCATTTCTGGTTGAGAGATGCCGATGTTGATGTGAATGCTGGCGGTGACGACTTTGGTGCCGTAGGTTTGCTCGATGTAGGTGTGGTAGGGGTTGTTGGGATCGGAGCGGTAAAATCGATCGCTCCCTCCGAGAGACAGGGTACTTCCCGGCAGCAAGGTATAGTCGCCCAATTGTTTTAAATACTGTCGCAGCCGGACTCGCGGCTTGACTAGGGCGCACAGCAGGCGATCGTAGCTGCACATGGGGGCAGTCGTGTACTCCACATTGCGACTATCAGGCTCGCGCACAAATCCCTCTAAATCGGCGACTATGCGATCGGAGAGACCGACCACATCACCTTGTGGCGTGCCGGTATACATTTCTACTTCAAAGCCTTTTGATAGCAGCACGTTTGTTCCTCAGCTAAGTTGAGTGCTATTTCTATTATCCCAAAAATTGACCAATTAAGACTATCTTCCACACAAGGCAGAGTTAAAATTTGCGATCGACTCCCACGGAAACCTGGTTTTATGGATTGAAGAATTAACCCCACGGCTCAATCTGCGGGCTCCGGGCCCAATTGCTTGATTGTCAATAAATAAATTGCAATTCCGTAGGGAATCTTGCTTCTTCGGGTTCGGGATGGTAAATGTAATCGCAGTCAAAGCGCAAAGCTTGAGCGTGGCGACTTATAGAAAACCCGCAGTTAGTCACCATTTCTGTAGTAAAACTTGCCATAACTAACTCAATTACTTTCTTGTGGGAAATGTTAGGCATTTGAACGTAATAAGCGCGTCTAGCAAAAAAAATTTTCTCATCTTTCGGTACAATTATGCCGTTAATTTTGTGTGCGTGTTGAATCGGTTTGATATAGGTGTCAATAAACTGCGACTGATTTTTTTGTAGTCTCGCCAATCGTTCGTGTTGCAGCCAGCTCATTTGAAACACAATCTTAAGAAATTCAAAACCTAAAATGTAGTTGAAAACATTATTGCGTTCTTCTGTACTCAAGACGAAGCGGAGTGCAGATTCTAAATACTGGTCAGTTGCCCGGCGTGATTGTTGAGCTGAGTGGATGTAAAATTGTTTGATGTAGCTTCTTAAATCTGATTCGTTTAATTCTTTTTTGACTCGGAACCTGATTAAATACTCTTTGACTCGGTGCAGAGTATCTACGTCTTCAAACATTTTTGAAATTAAGCCGTCTGCTGTGTAGTCATCTAAAAATTCTGCTTGCAAGTCGGGAGTGGACGCGCACAATATGTAACAGAGGGACAATAGATAACGGCGCTGGTTCCAAGGCAGGCTTTCTGCCCAATCTTTAACTTCTACAGGAAGCTGTCCTAGGATGATATCTGTATGTCGGCGTTGAGAAAGGTCGGCATCTTTATTTTTTTCTTTAATCATTGCCTGGAACCTTGATGATTAAGTAGACGGGTTAATATATCGCAGACGAGGGCAGAGGACAGCAATGGTGGAGAAATACACTTGTTATTTTTTGATCCCTTACCCTAGTATAGCTCTTGTTCTGGCTGCGGGAGGTGATATAGATCACACTTTTTAGGGTGGAAAATCACCGGTCACGAAAGCGGGCCCCCACGAAAGCGGCCCCCACTGAGCGAAGCCGAAGTGTAGTCGAATGGGTAGCCGAAGTGTGAGAATTACTCCCGTCAGTCAGCCTGCGCTAGGAGAATGAATTCGGGGGGTTAGGAACGATGCTACGCTTTTTAAAGTCTCCGTCTTGAGTCTGCGAAGGAATGAATCCGGGAGCAAGAGACCAAATTGCTTGATTGTCAGGGCGTACTGGTGATTGAAGGGTGCGATACCTCGATCGCACATTGCTCCAAATTATTTACAGGGTGTGTTGAGTGCCTAGTTGTTCGATCGCTAAAATTAGCGTTCATCCTTCATAATATCAAGGGATACTTGAGATATGAGCTAGCATCAACTATGTTCGGTTAAAATTAAGATCAAAGAGTAGCCACCAAAAAAACAAGTATAAAAATAATTTAACAACCTAGTTTGAATAGGGGAAGTGAATATGTTTAACGGAACTGAACTGCTGATAGAAGCTTTCGTGAATCGGCTAATTGAAGGCTACCGCCATACTTACGGCAGCTTCAAGTCCGACTATGGAGAGATTATTGCTTGGGTAGCTGGTATGGCTTTGGAAAATATTGCCAATAG
>DMYK01000027.1:8502-10081 GCA_003483675.1 Microcoleaceae cyanobacterium UBA11344 | reverse complement strand
AATTAATGTATTGGAAATACCAGGGGCGATCGCAATTTCTTCGAGAATTAAGTCAGTTTCGGTAAGATTGTCAGTTAGTCCGATCGCATCCACAAAACTGTTAAAGTCAGTAATAATATCAGCGGCAGCGGGATCGATGACTGCTGAATCGGTGCGGAGGACAAACGTATCCGCGCCGAAACCTCCTGTCAGAGTATCTTTGCCCGCATCTCCCACCAAAACGTCGCTGCCCTCACCACCGTTGAGTGCGTCACCTCCCTTGCCTCCCTGCAAGGTATCATTGCCGGAGTCGCCGAAGAGTAAGTCGTTGCCGGTGCCACCGTTGAGTAAGTCATTGTCGGCACCACCGAATAGAGTATCGGAATTGCCACCACCAAGGAGTCTGTCGTTACCGTCATCACCGCTAATTCGATCGGCATCCGAGGCGCCGACAATAAAATCGTTGCCCCCCAGAGCAAAAAGTCCGTTTGAGTAGGGAGTCAAAAAGCCGGGTGTTAAGGTGAAACTATTGGGGCTATTATCTAAAAGATAGGAACGACCATCAGGACTCGGGCCAGCCATATAAATGTACTCCGTATAATTACGATCGATCTAAATTTTAAAGTTTAAATATGAGATTGTGGTTAAAAAATCAATCCCAAATTCAAAATCGGTATCGGAAAATGGGAAACCAACATTTACCTCGAATTCAGAATTTTTTCAAGCTGGCGAAATCGCGTCTCCAGCCTTATTTACGCTATTGTATTTTGGGCGGGACGTTTTTATTTATTGCCCAAGCCTTGGTAACTCACTGGCAAGAAGTCGCGAATATCCGAATGGCCGCCGAAAGTTTTCCTTTATTGGCGATCGCCCAAGGCGTCACTTTATTGTCTTTAATTTTTGCCGGCTGGGTGTGGATGTTGATTTTGCGGGAATTTCGCCAACGTGTAAATGCGGCTTGGGCGATTCAAGTTTTTCTCAAAACTAATATTGCCAAGTATTTACCGGGGAATATTTGGCATTTTTGGGGTAGAATATTGGACGCAAAAAAGGCCGGCATTTCGCCGAAAGTTGCCACTCTCAGCGTCTTGCTGGAACCGCTGCTAATGGCTTCGGCTGGCTTGCTGATTGGGTTGATTAGTTTTGGGAAAATAAATTTGTTGTTGCGGATTTTCGGTTTTGCCGCTATTTTGATTGCCATTCGTCCGCAAACTTTAAATCCGATCGTCCTATTTGTAGAGAAGTTGAAGTTAGAGAAGAAGGATGGGAAAAATTTAAATACTGGCGAGGCTGCGATCGATAGATTTCAATTCAGTACAGAGTCTACCTCCAATCTAACAAAAATAACATCGACTGTCAAGTCTAAACGGAAAATAAATTTACCAATTAAACGCTATCCTTTAGTGCCGTTAATTGGACAAATGTGTTTTATCGGATTGCGGGGCGGCGGTTTTGTGCTAACTGTGATGGCTTTAACCACCGTGAATTTTAGCCAAATTCCCAACTTGTTTGGTGCTTTTTGTTTTGCATTTGTTGTTGGTTTAGTGGTGCCGGGAGCACCGGGAGGAATGGGAGTATTTGAAGCAACGGCGATCGCGCT
>DMYK01000027.1:0-8463 GCA_003483675.1 Microcoleaceae cyanobacterium UBA11344 | reverse complement strand
ATTCTAGCGGATGTTTCCGGTGCATTTTTAGTTAAGCTCGATCGAAAGCGCGATCGGCTTATGTAGGGGCGGTGGATGGTGAATAATATTGTAGGGACACTCAAGCGTGCCCAAGGAGTGTCAACAACCAGCCTGAAAGCCATATCAATGTAGCTTTTAGGCAAAGTCCAGATCCCCCTCGCATCCCCCTGGTGGGAGGGGGACGAAAGATCGGACTCTTGTCCCCCCCTGATTAAGGGGGGCTAGGGGGGATCTGGCCCTAATCGTCAAACAACCGTCTCTGACTGGGTTTGACGTTANNTAAGTTGACACGAAGAAGGGCACTGCCGTCTCCTAATTTCTTAGGCTATAATCAAACAAGATTGTACAATGTGCTTCATTTTTTAACTTAACTATTGAGCGATTTTAGTTTGGAATGTAATTATGCTATCAATAATTTATCCTCATATCGAGAAAGTAGCGGGTCAACCCGCACGGTTGCAGCGGATACCCCGCGTGCGGGTTGCTCAGATTGTGATGGATTATCTAGCTTATGGTTGGTCAGTGGAAGAAATGTGCCGCCAGCATCCTTATTTGATGCAGTCGGAGGCTCATGCAGCGATGGCTTATTACTTCGACTTTCAAGCTGAAATTGAGCAGGAAATTCGTGCAGAATGGGAGCAGGTACAACAGGAAAAATCTCTGCTTTCGCCTTCACCATTTTTCGTGAAAATGCGAGCTAAGGGGTTGTTGTAAGTGGCATCGCTTTTAGGTATGAGAAGATTGGGTTGGGATAGAATAGAAACAAGGTCTTTGAGTAAAGTCTATGTCGGCTAGGGATGTTTTCCATGAGTCTGTGAAATCCGCTCTATTGAAGGATAATTGGGTGATTACCCACGATCCGCTGAAGCTAAAGTTTAGCAAAGACGATCGACTCAGGATTGACTTGGGAGCGGAACAGCTTCTAGTCGCAGAGCGAGGTTTGCAGAAGATTGCGGTGGAGGTTAAAAGCTTTCTGAGTGAATCAGCCATGTTTGATTTCCACCTAGCCCTCGGTCAATTTCTGAATTATCGACTAGCACTCAGGAGTCTGGAGCCAGATCGATCGCTCTATTTGGCAGTTCCCATCGCAGCCTATAATTCATTTTTCTCTCGTGCTTTGCCTCAAGCGGCGATAGCTGAGTACGATTTGAAGTTGTTGGTATATGACCCTACTAATGAGGTGATTGTGGAATGGATCGATTAGCTAAATATCGGCAGATTGTTCGCACTTTCCTGATGGAATATAGTAAGACTAAACCCATCAATGGCGACATTGAAATTCAGGTATTATTTGACACAGAACATGACCATTATCAGATATTAGATTTAGGTTGGGACGGTCACAACCGGATTTATAGTTGCCCGATCCACTTAGATATCCGCAATGAAAAAGTCTGGATTCAACGCAATCAAACTGATGAACTGATTGGTGAGGAGTTGGTGCTGATGGGTGTGGCGCGGGAGGATATTGTTTTGGGGCTTCAACCTCCCTATGCAAGGCAGTTTACGAACTATGGTGTTGCTTAGGGTGTTTAGGAAATTCTGTTTTACTCTCGATCGCGCGATCGCAAATTAGCTCGAATTTGTGTCATTGCGGTTGCACCGTCCTTGACTTCACCGCGTTGGGATGCAAGATGTCCAATGAGTGCGTCTCGTTGGATTTCTTGCAGTCTTCCTTGATAAATGTCTTGCTGTTGTTCGAGTAGTTTAATCGCTGCAAGGATAACGTCGATCGCACTGTTGTATTTGCCGCTGGTGAGGAAAGCGCTGCACTCCTAGCTTCGACTTCAGGAGGCAAAACAATTTGCATGATATTTGAGAATATGAGTGTTGATTCTATTGTAGGCGATCGGCTACAATCATCAATAACAAAACTTATGGACTCCGACAAAGAAACCGGGTTTTTTACCAAATCGGCGGGTAACAACGAAGTATCTCGGAAAAAACCCGGTTTCTGGGCCACATCGAGTCTTATTAGGTCGATCGCACTTCAGTTATATTAGTTGGTGTCGGGGCGATCTTTTGTATCCATGTCTTCTGTCATTGTTGCCTCTGAAAGCGAAGGTAATGTTAGTTGGAGGTGTATGTCAATTGTTATTGAATGACTTTGATTGTTCAAACTTATATTAACTATATTTACTAATGGAGATTGGGGTAAATAATTGTTTGAGTGAGATTTCACAGATGGCGTAGTTTTATATCCAGCTTCCTCTAGGCAGTTGTGAATATTTCTCCAATTGCTTACCTTGTCGTTAGGTACATCTGTAATTTTTTTAAAGTATTGATATAAAGTTTTAGATACATAAACCTCAACACCTTTACGACTTTGATGGATTTGGCTAGCTATTTCCGCAGGGCTGTGGCCACAGAGTAAACCTCGGAGAAACAGCTTTTCCCGTTCTGTCAGTCCCTTTCTGGCACGGGGAGATACTTGCCATTTGGCTTCTGCCATAGCTTTGTAGAGCCTTTCCAAGTCCCAGTTATTCGCAGCTTCGGTAAACATCTCGTCGCTGGATGTCATCGCAGTATGTCTCGCTTAGTTGATAGCTAGAGCCTAACTAAAGTTATAGCTTTGGCTAGTTGCTATCTGAGTATAATTTAGTTTATAATTGCTGAAACCGATGTGGCGATCGGTCTGCTGTAAAAACATAGAGCTTTTTGTCAAGAGCTTAAGGTGCAGATACAGCAGCGGTTAGTGGGCTAGTGTAAAGATTTGTAACAATACGGCAAATTCTGCGTAAAAATTCGGGATTGAAACCGAATACATATATAGGAGCAAGACGTTGCTTGGTGCGGAACCGAGTTGGTACTGGATGCTTAGGCGTTGCGGTATCTATTTGCGGTGCGTGCGTGCGTGCGATCGGGCAATTCCGCTTTTTTGTACCCAAAATTTAACGGATAGTAATATGAATAATTATGATGACCATATACAATTTGCCGAGAATGTAATTGAGAGATCGCAACTGCCGGAATCCCAAAGAGGTGAGTTACATCAGCTAATACAACGCATTCAGCAAAGACAAAACGACCCCAATCTTTACTTAGCAGTGATTGGAGAATTTTCTAGTGGTAAAAGTACATTTATTAATGCTTTAATTCGTGATAATTTGCTGAAAACATCAGCTTTAGTGACAACTGCTGCTGCTACTAGATTACGCTATGGTCAAGAAATTAACATAGAAATAAATTTTAGGCAAGTACCAGAAATAATTAAACCAAGAATATTTTGGACTAGAAATGCTATATCAGTTATTATTAGATTTCTCGAAAATTTAGGTTTAGACTTTGACATAGTAACTGCTATTGAAGATTTTTTAAATGATACCGTTGCTTTTTTATTCAGCCTTTTTAACAGCTCAAATAATCTTACAAATATAATTACATCTGAAGACATTAGGGCTAAGGGTATAGATATTAGGGAGTTTATTCACAAAGTTACGTCTGAAGAAGAGATAGCCCAAGAAGTTATTGATGTTAATATTAATCATCCAGCCACTTTTCTACAAAATAATATCGTGATTATTGACCTACCTGGTACTAATGCTACCAATACCAGACACGCACAAATTACACGAGAAATCGTAGAAAACGAAGCTGATGTTGCTATTGTTATAATTCCTGCTACACAACCTGTAAGTGACACTTTGGCGGAATTTTTGATCTCGACAATACAATCTTCGCTAGATCGCTGTATATTTGTTGTTAGCCGCATGGATCAAATTCGCCAGAGAGAACATAATAGAATGTTGGCTAATGTGAGAGAGAGATTGGTAGATCAGCTAGAAGTTAATCCTAATAAATTGTATTCATGTTCTGCTCAGGTTGTTATGGATGATGTCACAGGAGAGCAGCAAGCAGTAAATAACCCCGAATTTTGGATCGAGCAATTCACGCAAATGCAGGTTGAAATTATAGAAAGCTTAAAAGCTGAACGAAATGCGATTATTAGTGAAAATATCCAAGGTTTATTTGGTCAGCTATTTAATCAAATCAAAAGTTATTTACAATCTCAATGGAATCAATACAAGGAAAAAGAATCAAAAATTCAGAAAGAAACGATTCAAGACATTGAATATTTTAAAAATCAACAATATAGAGAGTGTATTAATATGATCGATAGAACTGCTAGTCGCTCGGAAAATAAAATCAACGATCATGTTGACAATTTTAGAGATCGAACTACTGCTAAAGTAAAAGAAGCTATTTTTGGCGCAAGTGATTGGGACGGTCTCAAGTATGTTGTTAATACTAAGGTTGCGACAATTTTACGAGAGCAACAAAACTTACTAAGTGATAGTATTCAAAATGAATGCCAGAATCTTTCTCAGTCTGCACACGAAGTTGGGCAATATTTTGATAAAAAATTTACTGAAGTCTATCGGAGCTTACAAGCATTAGGTGGGCGTGTTGAAACTAATTCGGTGTTCGCAAGTAGTAATATTTCAATCAATACATATTCAGTTATTTCTTCAGCACAACAACTCAACACTTCAAGTTTTGGTAATGCAATGGCAGGCTTGTTTTCTCATGTATTTCGTGGCTTACTTGACGAGCGCAAGCAAAAGATTTGGAATGAAATTCGACCTAAAATTTATAACTGTTTTGCTGAAATCAAACAACAGGTGCAACCAACAGTAAAGAAAGATGCGGACAATCTGAAGACAGCCATCAATCAGCGGATTAATGCTTACATTACTCACTACAAATCTGTTGTAGATGGTATGTTGAACGAACAAAAAATGGAATTGCAGCGGTTGACACAGTTGCAAGCGACCATTCAAGCTGACTTAGGGGAGATTGAGCGAAGGCAACTGCAAATAAAAGTCAATTTACGTTGATGTATTAAATCAGTTACATAACTCAATCTCTCTAATCTTGCTGGCTAAACTCTATCTAATAGTCAAAAGGAGACTACTATGAACTCTAACGATCGACAATATCAGTTATTTCAACAAAAACGTAACGCCCTAGCTGTTTTAGTAAAGCAGCAAATAGATGTGTTACATTCTCTTAACATGACCGAAACAGAAGCAAATATTCGTAAGCTAGAGGAGCGAATTTTAACCGATGGTTTTAAAGTGCTTGTAGTGGGTGAGTTCAAACGGGGAAAAAGCACTTTTATTAATGCTTTATTACGCCAAGAAGTGCTACCTGCATACTCAACGCCAACTACTGCAATCATTAATGAAGTTAAATGGGGGAATAAACAGAAAGCGATGCTATATTACAGAAAGCCTGCTTCTGGTTCAACGCGATTGCCCCAGGAAATACCTGTGGATAAAATAGAAGAATATGTTGTGATTAAAGACTCTGATAAAAAAGAAGCAAAAGAAAGTCCCTATGAAAAGGTGGAATTATTCTGGCCTTTAGAACTCTGTCGCAATGGTGTAGAAATTATTGATTCTCCAGGGTTGAATGAAAACGAAGTACGCCAGCAAGTCACGGTGGATTACTTGTCAAGAGTCGATGCCGTGCTTTTTGTTCTGTCTTGCGAACAACTCGGCCCGTCAATTTCTGAACAGAAGATGATCGAACTGTTGAGTAATTGCGGTCACGAGGATATCTTTTTTATCTGCAATCGCTTCAATGATATTCGGAAAAAAGAAGAGCAAGAGCGAGTCAGACAACATGGCTTATCTCAGTTTGGAAATCTAACCAAACAAGGAACCCAGGGGATCTTTTTTATCACGGCTGTAGATGCTTTGGAAGGTTATTTAGATCAGGATGTGAACCGAATTAAAAATTCTGGTATAGAACTTGTCGAGCAAGCATTAGCAACATTTTTAGCTAAGGAACGAGGGCGGGTGAAAATTGTCCGATCAGAAAAAGTTTTCCGAATGTCTATTGAGGAGTCACGAAAAATTATTCCTCAGCGAGAATCAATGCTGAGAACTGATTTGCAAACCTTGGAAAAACGATATGCTGATGCTCAGGAGTCACTGCGACTATTGGAGAAGGAGCGTGAAAGCATAGTCAGACGGATATCGAACTTTCGTGAGGATATCAAAGAGTTAGTTCGGGGTAAAGCTCGCCAACTTCTGAATCAAGTCGGTGACAAACTTGATGGCTGGGTAAAGGAATATACGATCCAAGAAGGTGTAAAACTATTCTCAAAAGATATCGTCAACATGGAAAAGGCGGCTAAAAGAGTTGTTGAAGAGGTGACTCAATATCTTTCCAGCAAAGTAGAGAAAGAGTTTACCCAATGGCAACGTCAGGAGTTACAGCCCTTTTTAGGAAGTCGATTGGATGATCTATTCAAGGAATTAGAAGACAAAGCAGGCAACTTTTTCTCCGATTTAGATCGAGTGCGTGTTGAGATTTCTGGAACTAAAGTATCAAAACTAGATGTAGAGGTAGAAGGTACTAAAATTTCTCCTATTAATCGCATTCTTTCTGGTATTGCTGGTTTTGTATTCATGGACTATGGTTCAGCCGCGATAGGAGGGTTATTTGGCTACAAGGAAATGCTCAAAAGTCTGATTCCTCAACTTGCTACCGTTGGCGTAACTTACTTGCTTGTTGGACTCAACCCTTGGATATTAATTCCAGCAATATTTGCTAGTGGTTCACTACAAGCCTTCATTAAGGTTAACGGGATTAACGATAAGGTTAAACAACAAGTAGGGAAAGAATACAAAATTCAATTTCAAGCATCAAACCAGCCCGATGAAGTAGCTAATGCTGTTGCAGCTAAGATTAAAGAAATTGAGGATGGTGTAGATGGAGGACTTGGTAACGAGATTCAAAGTGTTCGGACTCAAGTTAAGTCTATTCTAGCTGAAAAGCAAAAAGGTCAAGCTAATGTTGACCAAAAGATTCGGGAGTTAGCATCACTCACAGATCAATTAAATGCTATTGATGGGCAATTGAATGAATTGATGAGACAAGTTGCTCAGATGTAGCATTTTTCATTTTTCCGAAAGTGCGATCGCGCTTTTTTCCCCAAATAACCCAAAGGGCGATCGCCTTACAATCATGTCAAATATATTCAATCCTCCCGATCATTTCTTCAGGCGCATACACTTCATAAATTAAAATCAAACTACGGATAATCTCGCCCACAGAACGAGAATTAGGAGGACAATAGACAATCCCCGGATAATCTGTGGTATCGCTTGCCATAATTAAAAAATCGTCATCGTGAGTTACTATCACGCGCCGCTCGAAGCGAATAAATTCCAGGTGTGACTCATCGCTTTTAGTCCGCAATCCTGCATCAACTGTTGTTGTAACATCTATCCCGTAACGACGCAAACCTCGCGCAATGTTAGAGTCAATATGTTCGTCTAAATGAAAACGAATTTGCTCACTCACCTCTAATTGCCCTCAATTTTTCTTGTAACGGAGATGGTGGACTATTGCGCTTTAATTCTTCCACAATCGCTCGACTTTCAGCAGTGCGACGATCGATTTCTTCTCTACGATCGTAATAATAGGTCATTGCTGCATGAACTGAGGCAAGTGGTAAGTCATACTTGCCGGCGATTTCTTCTATAGAAATTCCCATTTTCAGATACATTTCGGCGATGTGTGCTACAGCAATTCGATGGCCCGCAATGCGTGGCTTACCACCAAGTACCCCAGGCGTAATTTCGATATGTTCTGTGATGACTGATTCCTTAGACATCTTAGTTAAAGGCTCTTAATCAGTAATGTTTAAGCTCTTTAATCTTAGCACAAAAGGTTTTTGCAGTAATTTTAGTATGCCGTCAAGCTTATGCCGATCGAGAGTCATAGCTACCTTTGATCGGCATCTATTCTGATTCTAACCAGAAATCACTCGTTGTCGAAATTCCTTAACTGCTGCGAGGGAATTCGGATATCGGACAAATTCTGCCAACAATTCTATATCTAAATCAGGGAGAATCTCGCTACGCTCGATTTGCTCATAACCGCAGGTTTGGACAAATTGAACTGGGATTTCTTCTCGCAGGTAGTAGAGGCTAAAACGTTCATTTTGCCAAAACCAAACCTCTTTAACATTTAACCTTCTGTAAACTTCCAATTTATTCAGACCACCACTGGTAACAACAACCTCAATTGCCAAATCTGGAAATTCTTTGTCTGTACCAATGCAGTAAGCTTCATCGGGTTCCGTCCCGCCGCTTTTCTCCTCTCGTCGCAAGGTGGTAGAACCAAAGGGAAAATAGTCGATATCTGCTTCTAAAAAGTAGATTTCCAAGAGATTTCCAATGCGAGTTTTTCTGTTTTCATGGCGGCGGGAAGGTGACATAATTTCTAAGACTCCATCTAAATAAGTGACTCGATATGCGGAAGTATCCCCACTTCTGGTGAGTAAAGTTTCATATTGCTCCCAGTTAACGCGATCGGTAATATAGCGGCATTCGGAATCTTGGCGTTGGAGTGCTTGTTGGTCAAGTAGAGCATTGAGATCGCTTGTCAACATAGTATTACCTCCTTTAGGTTGTCTTCATTGTA
>DMYK01000349.1:4940-10447 GCA_003483675.1 Microcoleaceae cyanobacterium UBA11344 | reverse complement strand
CAACCCCTTCTTCTGCTGAAATTCCTTGACAGCTTTATCTGTTGCCGGCCCAAATTCACCATCAGCCCCAACTACAATCCCAGCCTTTTTCAAAGCTTCCTGAAGCTTGAGGACATCCGAACCTTCCATTCTGGGCCTCGCCAAGCGCAACGTTCTGGGTTTGTTATCCCACGGCGCTTTAGGAAACCCTGGAGCCGGAGAGCGATTAAGTGCACCCTCGGTTTGCGGGCCAAAGCCGCCATCCTCGCTAATCTTTGCATTAGGATTGTTCTGATTCCAAAGCTGCTGAAATGCGAGTATTGATGTACTGCGAAGATCGATCGTGCCGCCGCCTTGGTAGTCGAAGTGAGGTGGATCGCCCGGTAATGGATTCCAGCCATATCGCATCAAATAAGGTTCCCAGCCTGTTGCATCTTCAATGTCGATCGCTAATCCTGTTTGGTGATTGCTGGTTCCTGGTGGAGCTACAGGATTAGAGTTGTTGAAGCGATCGTTATACAGCAACATTTGTTGGGCGATCGTGCGGTAGGCAGAGTTCACCTGCATCATTTGACCTCGATCTTGAATCGCTCTTTGAAGTGCCTGTTTTGCCTGGGTTTGTACATAGGGAAAAGCTGCATTCCCCAAGTGTACATTGAGTTCATCAAAACTGACAAAAGCATCGGGCATAATCAGTTGCAGTTGATAAATTAACTGCTGGGATAAGCCATTGACCACCGCAGTCGAAGACATGGGTGCATCTTTGAGCAATCCGGGAAAACTGGCTCTAATTTCCAACATATCCCGTTGGACAAATTCTGCACAGGCTTCGACAATTACAGGTTGATTAAATAGAATATCGCTTGAGTCAGTCATGGTTTTCTCCAATTAGTTTGAATTTGGCTACACAGTCGATTTTATAGTCCCAATTCTTTGAGAGTTTGGGCACCGACAACACCATCCGCCGTTAGCCCTTTTTGCTTTTGAAACTGCCGCACAGCACTATCGCTGTCTTTGCCAAAAAAGCCATCTGGAGAAAGATTGATTCCTGCTGTTTTCAAAGCTTCTTGTACTTGACGAACATCCTCACCTTGCATCATGGGTTCGGTGAGTTTCAAAGTGCGAGGTGCTTCTGAGATTGTTTCACCTGTTACTTCTTGGCCTGTTCCTTCATAGGTCAAGAATGACTGCCAGGGTTTTCCCAAAAACAGTGATCGTTCAGCCAATCGTCGGCGTGTCAGCCCTAGCCAAGGTTCACCATTGACTTTATTCCACACAGGAAACTGATTGGCTGCTCCTTGATCATCTCCGTTATTCAAAAGCCTGAGAAGAGTTGAACCTCCAAAACCTTTTGTTCCTGGACCCACGTTGAAGCAGAAACAAACCAGTGCAGAAAACTGATTGTCATTGACCTGAACTTCAACGGCATCCTCAACGTAGGATTCAAATTTTTCTAAATCTCCAATCAGCAATTCTTCTGCTTCCGTTTGGCTAATGGTCATTCCTGGAAACACATCATTACCCGTGTGTCCATAACCAATTGTCAAAACTCCACCGCCATCATCATAAGCAGTTAGTACACATCCTTCAAAGGTAGTTAGAAGCTTGAAACCTGCTTGATTGATGTGTCTTGAACCTCTGCGTTCTGCTACATCAGGCGGTTGTTTGTCTGGAGGAGCAATGTTGTATGTTTTAGCCACGCTGAACTTTAAAGCATCAATTAATCTCTCTATGTCTCCGTTAGTTTCGGTAACTTTAACGGCTTGGTTGTTCTCCATTTCGTAGACGCGGCCATCGCCGAAGAGTTCAACTGATCTTGGCATTTTAGTTTTTCCTTTTTGGGAGGTAGATTCGTTCAAAAGAGACACCCTGAAGATCTCGATGGTTGGTGCCCAACCGCCGCGGAGTCGAACCATCGAAAGTCTTTCTCTGACGAGTGCTTTTGCTGATTACGTCTATTCCGGTATTCTAGAGTAAGTTCCGGGATGTTCGCGAATCTTTACAAAAATTCATTCTTGTCGATTGAGAGTGGTGCTACTTCGAGTTGCGTTTGGGATCTGCCCGATCGTGATTTTTCTGTCATTAACCACTCACAGATCGACCAATCACGTCTTTGATTGTCACTTGAGGAACAGGTTTCGGTCAAGATTTCAGGTTTGAGCGATTAGGGAGAAAAAAAGAACCCACTCGCAACAAACAACGCTCTCCCGACGAGTCACCGCTTCTAAAAATCTACAGAAAACGGTTAACGATTTAAACAGCGTTTGGTGCGTTTATGTTCGTACATGAGTTTGTCAGCCTGTGCCACCAATTGTTCTAATGAAAAGTCATTATTGAAATCCCCTGGCCGCACGCCTAGACTCATTGATAGTATATAGGCTCGATCTGGTTGTTGATTTAAGCGATCAATATTGCTTTGCAGTCGCAGATAAAAGTCAGATGAATTGCTGGAACAAATAGGGAGAAATAAAACAAATTCATCTCCTCCCATTCGAGCTATAATATCCGCATCACGAAAAGTTTGATTCAGTATTTGAGCAGCGTCAACAATCACTCTGTCTCCCATTTCGTGTCCTAAAGTGTCGTTAATCTTCTTCAAACCATCTAAGTCAGCGAACAAAATACAATAGGATGTTTTGGTGCGTCGAGCAAGTTTTAGTTGTTGCTCTGCCAGTAAAAAAAAGCCCCGCCGATTATATAATCCAGTTAATTCATCCGTCAGTGATAGCTGTCTTACTTCGGCTTCAGCCTTGAGACGTTCCTGAATTTCCTGTTCTAAACGCTGATTTTTTTCGATGAGTTGTTGGCGTTGCTGTTGGATAAGTAATTGACTCTTGACTCTTACCAGCACTTCCTGTTCTTGAAAGGGTTTGGTGATATAATCTACACCACCCAATTCAAACGCCCGTACCTTGTCTTCCAGTCGTTCGAGGGCACTGATAAAAATGATCGGAATCTGAGCAGTTGCGACCGATGCTTTTAACTTTTGGCAGACTTCATACCCATTCATCTCTGGCATATTGATGTCAAGTAAAATCAGATCCGGTGGGTCGCGACGCACACCTTCGATCGCCATTCTGCCGTTGAGTGATTTGCGGACTGTATAGCCCTGTGACTCTAGGATTTTTGCTAACAACCGCAGATTGTCTGGGGTATCGTCCACGATCAGAATATTCGTTTGGGCAGTAAATTTAAGTAAATTCGCCATAATCTTATTCCTAAATCTGGGTGAAAGTTGCGATCGTTTCTAACTGAAAGTTATCGACCAGAAATGTCATTGCTTCGATTAGATGTTGTTTCTCCTTGGGAATTTCAGTGATCAGTTGATCGAGTTTGCTATCATTAAGATCGAGTGCTGCTTCATGGACTTGTGCAATCCACTCGAGCGGCATAGTTTTCAAGTCTTCTGGAGTCAATGTCTTTGGTAGTAAAGCAGATGACTTGAGGATAACTTGTTCAGCGTAACAGTAGCGAACTCCCAGGTGACGAGCGATTTTATCGAAAAGTGTAGCTTCAGTAAACGGTTTGGCAATCCAGTCATCGCAACCGACTTGCAGACTGGCTTTGCGATCGTCTTCAAAAGCATAAGCAGTCAGAGCAACGATCGATGTCATTTTTTCTAGGGGGCGAAGATCGCCGTAGGTGTCTTCACCAGCCGTAGGCATCGCCCCCCCTCTACTTTCAGCCTCCAGCGATCGAATCTGTCTGGTGGCTTCATAACCATCCATTACAGGCATTTGAATGTCCATCAAAATCAGATCGGGGTGCCATGCTTGCCAATGAGCGATCGCAAGAGCCCCATTTTCAACCACACAGACTTCAAACCCAACTGAACCCAGCAGTGTCACCAGCAGTTGTTGATTTTCTGGAACATCTTCTGCGATTAGAATTCGGTAGGTGGGCTGCCCTGGTTCCTGCCCGATCACGCGATCGCTGGTTTGAGGTACTTCTAAATCAAGAGACGTTGGTAGCTCCAAAATAACTTTGCAGGTAAAAGTCGAGCCTTGATTCAGGGTACTTCGCACGGTGATATCGCCTCCCATCAGACGAGCAAACTGCCGACTGATAGACAATCCTAAACCCGTTCCTTGAGCATGACGACCGCGCTCTGTTTGCATGAAAGCTTCAAAAATGGATTCTAAATCTGAAGGCGCAATGCCACATCCGGTATCCTCAATTTCGAGAAACAAGGTAATAGTTGGTTTAAGATCGCATAGATTATAGGTATCAGGAATAGGCAGTGCCGAATTGAGTTGGTTGATGGTGGGTTCGCGATTCATTCCCGATCGCAGATCATCTGATGAAAAAGCTCTTGTCCGCAGCGCGATCTTTCCTGTGGTTGTAAATTTAACAGCATTCCCCAGCAGATTTATCAAAATTTGGCGAAGTTTGGCTTGATCGCCGCAGACATAACGTGGCACTGTAGCATCCCACTCACTGGTCAGATTCAAACCTTTCTCAGCTACTTTGAGGATGAAGATATCGTTAATAGAAAGCAGCAGCCGATGCAAATCAAAACAACTTGGAGTTAGTATCAATTGGCCGGATTCAATTCTGGACATCTCCAAAACATCCTCAATCAATGTCAACAAATGTTCTCCACTACGGCTAATGATGCCTAAATGCTGTTGAAATTCGGTTGGGATATGAGGACTGCGGTTCATAAGCTGGGTAAATCCCAGAATGGCGTTGAGTGGCGTTCTGAGTTCGTGACTCATTTTACCAAGGAACTGGCTTTTGGCACGGTTGGCGATCGCAGCCCTTTCTGCGGCTTGTTCTAAAGCAGCTTGTGAAAACTCCAACACCGCCAGCATTAGGATGTTTCTCATTTCGGCGGCAGCTTCTAACTCCACCACCAGCCAAGGATGGGACATTTCTCGCACCATCTCTTTCCACACCTCAAAGGATTTGCGGGGACAGAGGTGCATTTCGCCAATTTCGTCGAACGTGACGGCATCCAGGGGATTACCAGCCCAGTTTACGGTGTGAATTTGTTCAGGTCGGAACCAAAGAATGTGGTATGATTTTTGTTTGGCATAGTTCAGCCGGATTGAGATGGCCAAAACACCGCTAGCTCGATCTTTGAACTGCTTCGCTTGAGGATACAACCTAGAGAGAGAAGCTGTTGCAAACACTCGTTCCTGGTTGTTTTCCACCAACCACTGCACAAGCTCAATAATCTCTGTTTCTGACGGTGTTTGACCCACCAAAGTCAGATGACCATCAAGTAGGATTGCTGCCCCGTCACCATTCACCACATCTAGCAGTTGAGAGGCATTTTGGATCAATACCTGTTCGATCAAATTAGACTCTGACTGGAATGCATACTGAAGTTGCTCCTGAATGGTTTTCACCTGCGTTTGATAAACTTTCAATTCTCGCTCTTGCTGATGCAGCAGTTCGAGGGAGGCAAATTGTCCTAAAAATTCACAAGTTTTGCGCGTTTCGTAATCTATTAATCGCGGGCTGTAATGGTGACAAGCAATTAATCCCCAGAGACGCTGATCGTCAATTAACGAAATCGTGAG
>DMYK01000349.1:3303-4916 GCA_003483675.1 Microcoleaceae cyanobacterium UBA11344 | reverse complement strand
CCCCGTAACACACAAGCACTCAGATCCAGGGGTGTATCGGTGAGGGGATTGTTAATCGGAATTAGGCGGACAGGCTTGTAATTGACCTCGGGAATTTGGCGCACCCAGTTGCGGTAAAATAATTGGCGGGCGGGGACCGGAATATCGATCGATGGATAATGCAATCCCAGATAGCTTTCTAAATGGCTTTCTTTTGCTTCTCCAATCACCACGCCATGCTCGTCGGCTTCAAAGCGGTATACCATGACGCGATCGAACTCGGTGATCGCTTTCACTTCTCTGGCAATAATTTGAGCCAAATCGGAAAGGCTGGTGGCACCGCGAAGGTTGAAAATAGCAGCTTGCAGGCGATGATAAAATTCAATTGAATCAGTTTTGTTGGCAAGGAAGGTGAGTTGGGGTTCCAGTTCCAGGATAAAGTCATCTGCTGTCCGATGCAGTGTGCTTTTAAATGTCTGAGTTTTCCTCACCCGATCTACCTGGGCAGCTCTCCGTTGTGTTTTTAGCTCAAACGGATTATAAATTTCTAGGTTATTTTGGGTCATAACCGCAATTTGTTGCACTTGAGTGGGGGAAAATAATCGTTGCAAGGGTTGACCGAGCAATGCTGCTGCTGAAATGCCAAAAAATTGTTCTACATTTTCACTCACCTGTAAAATTTTGAGGGAGGCTCCCTGCAAATTCAGAACAATTCCATAAGCCTGAATATGACCGGGAGCACACACAGATTCCTCGCTGCAATCCTCTAAAGCTGCCAAGTCTGAAGGAGTGAGTGAGTGTAGTTTGGTGAGGATAGAAGGTTTCATTTTTTCAAGTAAGTAATTCTAAAAGTTAAAAATTGTATCCGATTCAGAAATTCTGGTTGGTGTTAGGTAGCTGGACAAAAATAAACAATGTCATTGCGAGGAACGAAGCAATCTCAAACCCTTGTGATTGCTTCGCACAGCGAACAATGACATGGTTACGTTTATTATGTCCGACTACTTACCCATGAATTAGTCTGATAATTTGCTCAAATTGATACTGGTTAGCGAGTTCAGTTAGACGAGTGCCAAGCCCGGCCAATTCAGGGGGAAATTGAGCCCCTAGTTCCGCGATCGCGCCATCATTCCCACACACAGCAGCATCCTCTAATTGAGCCAGCAACGCTTCTGGTAATGTCGCCAGAAGGGTTGGATCGAGGGAATGTGAACCGGGAGGGGTAACAGAGGAAGGATCGGAAGGAAAACGATCTGTTTCCTGTTCCCCGTTTTCTGTTCCCTGTTCCTGATAGACATACTCTAAGCCGAGATATTGTGCCATCTTCAGAAATAGGGTCTGTTCTCGGAAGGGTTTGCTGATGTAGTCGTTGCAGCCAGCAGCGAGGGCGAGGGTACGATCGCTCTGAGAAGCCTGTGCGGTGAGCGCAATAATGATACTGGTTTGTCCCTGTTCCATTGCCCGAATTTGCTTTGTGGCTTCGTATCCATCTAGCAGGGGCATTCTGATGTCCATCCAGGTGAGGTCAGGAAGCCATTCTCGCCATAGTTTCACTGCTTCGAGTCCGTTGCTGGCCTCCCGTACCTCTAGCCCTAACTGAGCCAGTAATCTGACCATCAGCAGGCGATTTTCGG
>DMYK01000349.1:2717-3254 GCA_003483675.1 Microcoleaceae cyanobacterium UBA11344 | reverse complement strand
GTTGTGATATTAACTCCACTGGTGGGAGTGACGGGAAGGGTAAAGGTAAATGTACTCCCTTCTCCCAGAATACTCCTAACAGAAATTTCTCCGCCCATGAGTTCTAAGAGTTTGCGGCTAATGGTCAATCCTAGCCCNNCCACTCACCGATCGCTTCCCTGCTTGGGCTTGCACAAACGCATCGAAGATGGTATAAAGTTCTTCTGGCGCAATCCCTACACCCGTGTCAATAATTTCAAACTGGAGAAGTTGCTGAATTGGGAGTGCTACTTCTACACCAGGATCTTTGTTACTGACGCGCAAAGTAATGGTTCCCCGATCGGTAAATTTAATCGCATTACTCAGAAGATTGATCAAAACTTGACGCAGTTTTTGAGGATCGGCAAGAATAAATTGCGGAACTTCTGGCGCAATCTCGAAACAAAGGTCAAGCCCTTTAGAACTGGCTCTTTCTGCTAACATATTTCGCAGCGAATGTAGCAGTGCAATTAAGTCAAAGCCGCTCTCTTCAATTGTGCAGTGTCCCGATTCAATTTT
>DMYK01000349.1:0-2672 GCA_003483675.1 Microcoleaceae cyanobacterium UBA11344 | reverse complement strand
TCTTCTTGCTGGTTGGGAGTTAGAGAGGGGTCATGGCCCATTACCTGGGTAAATCCCAAAATTACATTGAGGGGTGTGCGTAATTCGTGGCTCATATTGGCGAGGAAGATACTTTTCGCCAAGTTCGCCGATTCTGCGGCTTCCATCGCGTGTTGTAGTGCTAATTCTTTGTGTTTGCGATCGCTAATATCTTGGCCAATGCCCAAAAAATGTCCGTCAGAAAGCCGCACGTTGGCCCAGGTTGTTTCTAATTGCTGTCCGGTGGCGGTCATTGTTTTCAGATCTTGCCACTTGCCGGTTGCTGATAGCATAAAGTCCAGGACATTCTGACGATAAACTGGGTCAGGATAACACTCAGCTAAGATATCTTTTTGCTGCCAATCTTCTAGGGGCCAACCTAAAGTTTTTTCTAATTCCGGGTTAATCAATTCAATTTGACCCTGCCCGTCAAACAAAGCAATCATCACTGGAATATTATCGACGATCGCCTGAAACATCTCCTTCTGATACCGCAGAGATTCTTCGGCCTGTTTGCGATCGCTGATGTCGCGAAGAAAGGTGGTAAAGACAATCTCTCCGTTGAGATCGAGCTTGGAAATAGAAGCTTCGGCGGGAAACTCAGTACCATCTTTTCGCCGACCAAAAATGGCTCCTCGCTCTGCCATTTGCCGCGCTTCGCCTCCGTTGTGGGCATACTGGCTGACGCAATGATCGTGAGCCTTGGCAAGGCGCGATGGCATCAACAGCGTCAGGGGTTGTCCTAAAACTTCCTCAGATGCGTAACCAAAAATTTGTTCGGCTCCTTTGTTAAACAGAGTGATTTGCTGATGAATGTTAATAGAAATGATCGCATCGCTGGCAATTTCTAAAATTCCGGCAAATCGCGCTTGTGAGATTTGTAAGTCGATTGAGGCTTGTTTGCGATCGGCTTCGTTGCGTTTGCGATCGCTGATATCCCGGCAGATACAGAAGTTCATCGTTTCACCGTCTAATTCTACCCGATTAAAGCTAATTTCTACATCATATACGGAACCATCCTTACGGCGATGTTGCGTCTCAAACAGAGGCATAATCTCTTCCATTTCTAGGATGTTCTGTAGTTCTTCCTTGGTCCATTGAGCATCCCAATCAAAGACACTCAAATTCATGGTTTCTTCTAGGGTGTAGCCCAGCATTAGAGCAAAACTGGGGCTGGCTTCGACCACCTTTCCGTGCCGATCCATAATCACAACACCGTCCATTGAAGTGTTGAAGAACGTTTTAGTCCGCAATAACTCCCCTTCCAGTGCAATTTCGGCTTGTTTGCGATCGCTAATATCTTTCATAAAGCAGTAATGCCCCAGAAATTGATGCTGTTCATCGTAAGTTGAAATCATCACCAATTGTTTATAAAACACCGAACCGTCTTTACGAACCCCTCTGGTTTCAACTTCAACTCTGCCTTCTTCTACCATCTGCCAATAGGCGGCAATCAGTTTTTCCAATTCCTCGGGATGTACGGTATTTACCCAAGGCATTCCAATCATTTCTTCTGGCTGATAGCCTGTCACGTCAGCATAGGCTTTATTGACATAGAGGTAATGTCCGTGGGTATCCAGTTTGGAAATGCCCGACACCGCATTTTTCATCACCTCACTCATTTCTCGCAGTTCCGCTTCTGCTTGTTTGCGATCGGTGATATCTTCGGAAAAACCAAGTAGATAATGGGGCTGATTCTGCTCGTCGTAAATGGGAACCTTCACGGTATGCAGCCAACGTTTGCCAAGACTATGACTATCGACGAGTTCTTCGAGAATATCCTCGACACTGCCCTTGACAAAGATTTCTTGATCCTTTTCGTAGAAATATTTTGCTTGTTCTATTGGGAAAAAGTCATAGTCAGTTTTGCCGATCGCCTGTTCTGCTGAAATCCCAAATAACTGTTCGCTGGTTTGATTCCAAAACTGAAATGCACCAAAGTTTTCAGGATGTCCATCCTTGACAAAAATTGCTACAGGTAGATTATCCAGCAGTGCTTGTAAGAAATTGCGAGTTTGTTGGATTTCTTCTTCAGCTTTTTTGCGCTTGCTGATATTAATAAACGTAACTGCAATTTGTTTTATTTGACCGTTTATATCGAATTCTGGATAAGCATTAACTAATACCCAAACTAAAGCAGAAGTTGCTCTTTTGATTCCTAAAACATAATTTTTAAGGGGCATCCCAGTGGATAAAACCCGATGGGCTGGATATTCCTCGCTCGGCATGACGCTACCATCTTCACGCAGGAAATGCCATGTCGGATCGATCGCAGTTTTTCCGAGCATTTGATCCATTGAAAACCCTAATAATTCACAGGCTGTGGCATTGCATAATAGGATGCTGGTATCTGTCGCGTGAATCACAAAACCAGCATTTAAGTTATCGATCAATTGCCGATAGCTGGCTTCGCTTTCCTGTAAAGCAAATTCAGCTTGTTTGCGTTCAGCGATATTTCGGGCAATCTTTGAGGCTCCAATCACATTCCCTGTCTCGTCTTTAATTGGGGAAACACTGATTGAGACATCGATTAAAGTGCCATCTTTCCGCAGTCGTTTTGTATCGTAATGTTTGATGCGTTCTCCTTGATAAATTCGACTGAGAATTTGGTTTTCCTGCTCTTGATAGTCTGCTGGAATCAGTTTTGTCCCGGA
>DMYK01000616.1:8718-8988 GCA_003483675.1 Microcoleaceae cyanobacterium UBA11344 | reverse complement strand
TTTTCTAGAGTTTTATTCAACAGATCTGTCCGATATTCTGGTGAATCTTCTAGCAAGTGAGATACATCTATTTCAATGCTAACTGTATTGGTTTCTTTTAACAAGCATTCCAATTGTTCTGTAGTTTTCTTAACGTGGGAACCAACTATTACTGCACCGGGTTTGCCATCCCTCACATATTTTGCCATATTGTCGGCTGCGATTGGCTGGGGGCCTAGGTCGGCTAAGGATGTTAAGATACTTGCTGCACTGCGGAATAAAAACTTTTTG
>DMYK01000616.1:6701-8533 GCA_003483675.1 Microcoleaceae cyanobacterium UBA11344 | reverse complement strand
GTAGCCGAAGACTGAATCTTTGGCAAATTCGGTTTCGTGAACTGGTGTTTCGACGCTGTTAACCATCAGGTAATGCACGCTGTCGCGGGTAATTCTTCCTCCTTCAAAAAAGGCGGGTATTAGAAAATGACCGTCGAAGGGGCCTAGTTCTTCGGCGATCGCGTCGGTTTCGATCGGATAGTGACCGCGCAGGGTAGAATCGGAACGGCTAACTATTAAAAAATCGTGGATTCCTTCGGCTGCGATCGCAACTTTGAGGTTTTGGCACACTTCGCGGGTGACGGAGGCTGCTGTTTCGGGAGTTAGCGATCGGGTATTTGTCAGTATAAAGAAAATCGGCGACTTGTCCCGCAGTCCCAAACGCAAGGTTTCTTCGTCCCAACGTGTCAGCAGCAAGCAACTGTGCACGGTTTGAGAACCTGTGGGATCGTCATCTAGAACTATAATTTTAGGTTTAGCAGACATACTGACCTGTTTGTTAACGTCACCTTTCCAAGATATCCTGACCCCGTTACCTCACAGGAAAAAATTTACAATTCGGGTTGTATTGCTGAACAATTTTCAGTTCTCAAAAAAAATGTCGCTTGTAGTCGAGTCTCGATCCCCCTAAATCCCCCTTAATAAGGGGGACTTTGACGCTCATTCTCCCCCCTGATTAAGGGAAAATAGAATACTCTTGTCCCCCCCTTGTTAAGGGGGGCTAGGGGGGATCTCCGGCGCAAGAAAGCACGCCCTAGGGGTTCGATCGGACTGTGGACTCAGACAGTAGACTGGTAGCAAGCTTGACTTAAGTTGACACCAATGCGGCATACCTTACTAATATTTTCCATGTTTTTTTTTTTAGCAGAGTCTGGGTTTTGCAACTTTTTCATTTCTGCTTGAACTCCCAAGGCTACCTGCAAAGCTTCGTTGAGCAGTCGCCCTTGTTCGCTGGCTCGATCGCTAATTTGCAGGGCATTTAACGAGATTAAGTTAGTGGTAAATAGTTCTGAGTTAGTCGCCACAAATTTTTTGTTTTCCCTGAAAATTCTCTCGGTTTTCAAAGCTCGGACTAAATCATCTCTGATTAGCTGCAACGCTTGAATGACTTTTGATCTCCCGCCTATTTTGACTCCCGAATTACCGGCATCTTCTATTTGGTCATTAATTTCGATCGCTCTAATTATACCATTGTAGCGATCGACATCATCAAAAAGATTGATTAAATGTTTGTTTTGGCGGCTGCACCTAATTTTCCAGACATCCTCAAAGATTAAACCGGCGATCGCCGTGAGGTGGATGGCGAACCAAAACAAGTAAGCCGTGGGAAATATCCTCACCAGCAGCAAACAACTGATCAGAACCAAAATAATCAAGCCGACTGTTTTCAAACCTTCGCGGGCAAATTTAGTCGCTGTCGCCGGTCGATACAGGCGATCGGGCCCCGCACCGCTGAGGCGCTTGAGTTCACCGACAGTAATTTCTAATCCCTGGATGTCAGAGCGCATAAATCTTCACAAATATTGTTAAATATAAAGTTTAGTTGTATAACAAAAGGCTCGTCTACAATAAATCTAACACCTTTTTTCACGAATATCCACTATGTCCGCACGTCCTATCTATCTCGACAACCACTCGACAACCCCCGTAGACAAGCGGGTACTTGATGCGATGCTGCCGTATTTCACCGAACAATTCGGCAACGCAGCCAGTATCAACCACGTCTACGGCTGGGAATCTGAAGCAGCGGTAAAACAGTCACGACAAATTTTAGCAGAAGCGATCAACGCCTCCCCAGAAGAAATTGTTTTTACCAGCGGTGCAACGGAGGCAAATAACTTAGCGATTAAAGG
>DMYK01000616.1:0-6652 GCA_003483675.1 Microcoleaceae cyanobacterium UBA11344 | reverse complement strand
TGTACATATTTGGAAAAATTGGGATTTGAGATTACTGTTTTACCAGTAAAAAGTGACGGGCTGATTGATATAGGGGATTTGATCAAAGCGATTCGGGCCGAGACGATTTTAGTTTCAGTGATGACGGCTAATAATGAAATTGGTGTCATTCAACCGATCGCCGAAATTGCGGCAATATGTCGCGGAAATGACATTCTTTTCCACACAGATGCTGCACAGGCGATCGGCAAAATTCCCCTCGATGTGCAGGAGATGAATATTGATTTAATGTCCTTGACAGCCCACAAAATTTACGGGCCAAAAGGCATTGGAGCTCTCTACGTGCGGCGCCACAAACCGAGAGTGCAGCTAGCACCGCAAATGCACGGAGGCGGCCATGAACGGGGAATGCGATCGGGTACACTGTACACACCGCAAATAGTCGGATTTGCTAAAGCAGTGGAATTAGGAATTGCGGAAATGGAGGCGGAAACAGCACGAGTTGTTAATTTGCGCGAGCGTTTGTGGGGGAATTTGGCAGAATTAGGTGATATTGTGATCAATGGTCACGCGACTAAGAGATTGCCGGGGAATCTCAATGTTAGTGTAGGTGGCGTTGATGGTCAAGCATTGCTGTTAGGGTTACAGTCAGCAGCGGCGGTTTCTTCCGGTTCTGCTTGCACTTCGGCGAAAATATCGCCATCTCATGTTTTAGCAGCGATCGGGCGATCGGACAAATTAGCTTACGCTTCCATTCGCTTTGGGATTGGGCGCTTCAATACCGTAGCAGAAATAGATGCAGTCTCCCAACACGCGATCGCAACTATTCAATCTCTCCGAAAAGCTCAAAAAGTGATGAGTTAGAAAGTAGTTTTGAGCGCATCTGTCTTTCTCGTTTAACTGGTTTCTCGTTGGTAGCGAACTGCGCGATCCTCCTAAATCCCCCTTAATCAGGGGAGTAGGGGGTGACGAAAGAGAATACTCTTGTCCCCCCCTTATTAAGGGGGGCTAGGGGGGATCGGGAATATCAAAGAAAGTCATTTAGTTACTTATAACCAAACACCTCACGTACCCGATAAATTGGTTTCCCCTGGGATTCATAATAAGTCCGCATCATCACTTCTGCCAACAAACCAAAACAAAATAACTGCACGCCAGTCAACAGCAAAACCACAGCCAAAATCAGCAAAGGACGATTGCCAATACTTTGACCAAAAGCCAATTTCAGGAAAGTCAAATAAATCCCTAAAACCGTTCCCAAAGCCATAGAACTCATTCCCAAAAGTCCAAAAACGTGCATCGGTCGAGTTAAGAACTTCTTCATAAAAGAAATAGTCAGCAAATCCATCAACACCCGAAAAGTCCGCCAAATCCCATACTTACTTTTACCAAAACGGCGGGCATGGTGTCGCACCGGCAGTTCCGCAATTCTCGCCCCTTCAATAAATGCCAAAGCTGGCAAAAATCGGTGCAATTCCCCGTAGAGATTCAAATCTGCCACCAACTCCGATCGATAAGCTTTCAAAGAACAGCCGTAGTCATGCAAAGTCACGCCTGTAACGCGGCCAATTAGCCAGTTAGCCATTTTAGAAGGAATCAGGCGGCTAATAGTATGATCTTGCCGATTTTTCCGCCAACCGCTAACTAAATCGTAGCCTTCATCTAACTTTGCCAACAATAGCGGAATGTCAGCCGGGTCATTTTGCAAATCGCCGTCTAGCGTCACAATAGCACGACCACGAGCACGATCGAAACCCGCCGACATGGCCGCAGTTTGCCCATAATTGCGGCGTAAAATTACTGCACAAAGGTCATCGCGACTGCTAGCTAACTGTTGGAGAAGTTCAGCAGAACCGTCTTTTGAACCATCATCCACGCAAATAATTTGATAACTGAGTCCAGATGCTTTGATCGAAGTGGCGATCGCCTCAATCAAATGAGGCAAACTTTCCACCTCATTATACACTGGCACTACCGCCGAAACATCCAGAACCACCTCAGCCTCAGCTTGCTGTTTCGCCAATTTTTCCAAAAACAATGCAGCGTCCATTTCTTTATGCGATAATACTAACAGTAAGTAGTCATGGGCATTGGGCATTGGGCATCGGGCATTGGGCATTAGTTAGCTTTTGGTTATCCTATATTATTTGTCCTATGTTTGTTGTTAGTTTTTGGTTCTAATTTCCAATTTCCAATTTCCAATTTCCAATTTCCTAGGCCCTATTCCCTAGGCCCTATTCCCTAGGCCCAGATTGATAACTTCCCACCACTTTACCATATCCTCGCAATTGCCGATAATAAGCTTGACTAACTTTATCCCCATCCTCCGACAAAACATCGATACCGATACCATTGCGACCTTGTTCTTTTCCTGAACTATGAATATAACGATGATCTCCCAGATATAATCCCACATGAGTAGCCTTTTGTGGAGTTCCAAAAAAAACTAAATCTCCCGGTTCTAAACAAGTTATACTAATAGGTTTAGTAAAAGCTTCTTGCTGATAAGCATCCCTCGGCAACCAGATACCCGTAGAAACAAAAGCAGCTTGCATTAATCCAGAACAATCATAATTTGGTGCGACAGTGCCGCCCCAAAGATAATAATTGGATTGGTGCATCGCCCGATCGGCAAATTCGATCGCCCTTGGCAATTTCTCCCTAATTTCAGCCTCAGATAAGATCTCAGGATGATAGACTGTTTGTGCAACATCCAGCAACTCAACATCTCGAACATCCAGCCATCCCGGATAATCATCCTCGCACAGCCGCACCATCACTGCCGTTGTACCCCCCTGCACAAGGGAGTCTATGCCATCTCTCCCCCCTTTAACAAGGGGGGGCTGGGGGGGGTGAATTACTCGCAAGTGTCGCCCAGCCGCCGCCTGAGTTGCGAGGCGATCGCACTTTGGGGAATCGTAAATATTTATGTGCGATCGCGTCCGATACTCCAGAACATCAGATAATTGATAATTGGCCATTTGATTTTTTTAGTTTATAGTTGATAACTGATAACTCCCTAAAACTTCCCATGACATTTTTCCACAAAGACGAACAATTAGAAACCCTCGGCACTAGGATTCTAGAAGCAGCCAAGGCAGAATTTACAGGATTAACTGCCGATCGCATCGCCCTTACCTGGATAGTCTACGATCCGCCGGTGCGAGTCAACACGGGTGGCGCCCTGAGCCCAGAAGAATTTTGGAAATATCAACCCAGAGGTTTTGGCAACAGAGCTTCAGAACGAGTGTATCCTGCTAGCATCGTCAAATTATTCTACCTCGTTGCCATCTGGGAATGGGCAGAAAAAGGCATGATTAAAACATCGCCAGAATTAGAACGCGCTGTCAGAGATATGATAGTTGATTCCAGCAACGATGCCACCAGTTTAGTAGTAGATGTACTAACCGGCACCACCAGCGGCCCAGAATTGACATCAGGCCCCTTTGAAACCTGGAAACAGCAGCGAAATATCGTCAACCGTTACTTTCAATCATTGAATTGGCGAGACTTGCAAGATATTAACATCAATCAAAAAACCTGGTGCGATGGCCCCTATGGTCGCGATCGAGCTTTTCTGGGAGAATTAATGGAAAATAGAAATATGCTGACCACAAATGCAGCAGCGATTTTGCTACATAGTATCATCGGTGGTGTCGCTGTTTCCGCGAAAGCATCCCAAGAAATGATGGGTTTAATAAAACGCAGTTTAGAACCAGCGGAATTAGAAGCAGAGCCCGAAAATCAAGTTACAGGTTTTTTAGGTAGCGGATTACCATTAGAAGCGACTTTGTGGTCAAAAGCGGGATTGACAAGTCAAGTCCGTCACGATGTGGCATACATTGAAATACCGAATTTGCGGCCCTATTTGTTAGTGGTATTTACCGAAGGGAAAGAGAATAGTAAGAATGAAGAGATTTTACCTTTTATCTCGCGGCAATTTGTCGAAGCGATGAAAGTGCTTAATTAGACAGGACTTACGCAAAAACTGCTTGGGAACACTGTTGTTAGAGGTAATGTGCGTTACCTCAAGCAGTGGGTAATCCAAGTTTACTTGGGTTACAAAATCCAGGGATTCGTCGGCGCAGTTAAAAGCTTTGCGTCTATCTTGGGTTGGTACTCGTGGTGAGATAGCTAGTACAGTCTCACCATTACGTTGCAACGTTAAATTCATTAACGCTCGATCGACTCGGGTAGCGTTACCCTCGATTCATCAAGGATTGAATAGAACGGAGAGGGGGGGATTCGAACCCCCGAAGGGTGATAACACCCTTAACAGATTAGCAATCTGCCGCTTTCGACCACTCAGCCACCTCTCCAGATGACAGCAACTAATCATAGCACACACATTCAGGCTTTGGCAACCCCCGATGGCAAAAATTCCTGAAAACCTTACTCTGTATAGCATCCGTCACCTCGAACCGCCCGCCTATTCCCCAAATCCCCTGGCCTTCAAGTGCTTGGCCCAACTAAAATTGGCACTCAAGAAAAACCTCTTAGTATACAAGTATCCCAACCGATACAGTTTAGCCTTGCGATCGGCATCTAGATTAAAGTCCGTCGTCGTCACCTGGGCTTCAGTTACATCAATATTAATAACTCTGCCTT
Source organism: Microcoleaceae cyanobacterium UBA11344 (assembly GCA_003483675.1). GTDB lineage: Bacteria > Cyanobacteriota > Cyanobacteriia > Cyanobacteriales > Microcoleaceae > Microcoleus. The sequence continues at coordinate 2,065 of DMYK01000616.1, read as the reverse complement.
TATCCATCTCCCGCTGGTGATAGCGGTCTCTTGCTTTCATCATCGTTCTGAACATTGCCGCCAGGATCGACACCGGATTGTTAATATTAACTTGATGCTCAATTCCCGTATCAACTAATCGAAACCCAAAGGTAAACCAGCGGGGTGCAACGGGAGTCGAACCGGATTGTATGTCATAAATCCACAGGGGAAAATTGCTCAGAATTCCCCCATCTACAATTAAGTCATTGCCGAGTTTTCCCGGTTCAAAAAATAGCGGAATACTCATCGACAACCGCACTGCTTCAGCTACGCTAAAATCTTCGGCGCTGTTGAGTCGTAACTGCTGGTACAAAGCATCGGAATCCGCCGACTCGCGCCGCTGCAAATCGTCGGGTAGCACCAACATTTCACCGCGAGTGAGGTTGGATATTACTACTTTTAATTCGCGGTCTTTTACCTGTTTAACATCGGCAAAAGTTCGCAAATGACCTTGGGCGAGGGTTGCTTCCAGCCACTGGCGGAAAGGCAAGGAAGAATATTCTCCCATCTGGCGACTAATTGTTAGGAAAAATAGCGTCCAAGCCGGAGATTGCAAGTCGTCTGCTGGGTCGCCATTGATAATTAAAGGACTATTTTTTTGGGTTAAAAATATGCTATAATCTAGCTGTCCTAACAATTCTTCTAAGTCATCCATTGACAAGTCTGTTGCCAAGACTGCTGCGGTAATTGCACCGGCAGAAGTGCCGGCTAATTTTCGCCAGCGGATGCCCAAATCGCTACAGCATCTGAGTGCTCCTAAAAATGCAACTCCCCGCACGCCGCCGCCTTCAAAGATGCCGTCTGCATAGATTTGACCCTTTGCGTCGGGAGGCGGAAATTTGCTGAGAATTGTTTTTTTTTCGGCTGGGGAAATCCTGACACCTGCTTCTTGTAAAATTTCTTGCGGATACCACTTGCTCACTGAAAATACCTCGGGATTTTATATTTGAGATTTGAGATAGTCCTCGACGCAACAATCCTATGGATAGGGGCAACCACGGGGTATTGCCCCTACAAAACGCTATATGTAGATGCTGTGCGTCCAGGACTGTGAGAGTTGAAAAAATCCCAATACTGTCATATAACTTGGGAATTGGGAACTTGTACGCTCGCGTAGCCGAAGTATTGGGAATTGGTAAACGCAGTCTCAGTCTTTTCGATCACTCCAAGAGTCCGAGAGTCCGACAGGGGTTGAAAACCCAGCCGGATTGTCTCATAGCTAAAGTCATCTAAAAACAATTAACAGTTTACTCCTACGCGCGGCAATCGGTGTTTAAAACCGCAGAGAATTTCCCACGAAATAGTTCCTAAAGTCGCAGCCCAATCATCGGCAGAAATCAGATTTTCCCCATCTTTGCCCAACAAAGTCACCACTTCACCGACTTCTAAATCGGGAATATCAGTTACATCGAGCATTAATTGATCCATCGTCACTGCTCCCACTTGCTGCACAAATTTACCCCTAATTAAAACCTTCATTTTATTAGAAAGATTGCGCGGAATGCCATCGGCATAACCGATGCCAACTACAGCAATCTGCGTCTGTTGCTCGGCCACGAATTGATGACCGTAACTGACACCGGTTCCTGGTTCTATGGTTTTCACCTGCGTTACCCTAGCTTTTACCTGCATTACAGGCTTTAAATTGATCACACTTTGCAAGTGAGGGGCTGGATAAAGACCGTAGGTAGCTAAACCGACTCGCACTAAATCGTAATGTAAATCGGGGTGCGTGAGGGTAGCAGCAGAGTTGGCCAAGTGCAGGCGATCGGGATTAATCCCTGCTATCTTAATTTGGGCGATCGCCTGTTCAAAGTGCTGGTGTTGCTGTAACATAATAGCCTGGTCTGGACTATCGGCCGTAGCCAAGTGAGAGTAAACGCTAGCTAATTGCAAATTGGGCAACCGTTGCACCAACTGCACAAATTCTGTTGCTTCTTGCCAAGGTGTACCCAAGCGAGACATTCCCGTATCCAACTTAACGTGAACCGGCAAAGATTGGTTGAGAGTAGCCAGAACTTCCGAAAATATGAGAGCTTGTTTG
>DMYK01000316.1:1163-3427 GCA_003483675.1 Microcoleaceae cyanobacterium UBA11344 | reverse complement strand
TTCGATCGCATCTTCTGTTTCTAGAACCGGTTCTGATTTTGGTTCAGAAAGTTCGATCGCATCTGGTATTTCCGCAACCGGTTCTGGTGTTAGTTGAGAATCGTAGAGAGACTCTTGTCTTTCTGCAATCGGTTCTGATTCTGGTTCAGAAAGTTCGATCAACTCCGCAGTTTCTGCAACTTGCAAATCTTCGACAATTGGTTCTGATTCTGCTTGAAAACTATCGCTCAACTCTTGTCTTTCTGCAATAGGCAAATCTTCTGCAACTTCCAGATTTTGAGCAACCTCCGGTTCGGTTTCAATTAAAACATCTCCCTGTTTCTTGTCTGCCGTTGTCAACTTTAAAAACACATCTTCCATGCTAGCCCGATTGCGACGCATTTCGCAGAGTCCGAACCCAGAAGCAAAAATAGCTGCTGCAATTTCTCGTCCCGGTTCCGCATCCGGTTCGCAGAGTGCGCGCAACCGATGACGATTTGCCAAAAATTCCTGGTTTTCAATCAATTCGATCGATCGAACTCCGGGCAAATTCTCCAAAGACGGGAACAGCAAAGTTTGTACTAACTCCGCCTCGCCTTCAACTTCCAGTTCATATCCCGAACCTGCGGCCAACTCTCCCATCAAATGTTCGGGAGTGCCGGCGGCGACGATTTGACCGCGATTGATGATGGTGACGCGGTTACAAGTCATGGTGACTTCCGGCAAAATGTGAGTGGAAAGGATGATTGTGTGCTGTCCCCCAAGGCTTTTGATTAAATTGCGGACTTCGATGATTTGTCGGGGATCAAGACCGACGGTTGGTTCATCGAGGATAATCACCGGGGGGTCATGGACGATCGCCTGAGCGATGCCTACTCGCTGCTTAAAGCCCTTGGAAAGTTTGCGGATTAAAACTTTGCGTTTTTCGACTAAGCCACAGCGTTCGATGGCTGAGGTGACTCGGAACGCGCGATCGCCAGCCGATACTTGCTTAATCCGGGCCACAAAAAACAGAAATCCTTCAACGGTCATTTCAGGATACAGCGGCGGGTTTTCCGGTAGATAGCCGATGCGTTGTCTGACAGCCATCGAGTTTTCGTGAACGTCGAGGCCGGCAATGCGGGCGGTGCCACTGGATGCCGGTAAGTATCCCGACAAAATCCGCATGGTGGTGGTTTTGCCAGCACCGTTGGGCCCCAAAAACCCGAGAATTTCTCCTGATGCGACCGAGAAAGACACATCCGCGATCGCCACGGTGGAACCGTAAGTTTTGGTTAAGTGTTCTACTTCAATCATGTTTCAGAAGTCACGCGATGCAAGGATTTTGGATGGAATCATGCGGGCTAGAACTGATTTTTCAGTCTAGTCCAACAAGAACCAAATTTATCACAACTGAAAATTGTACTTGAAATCGGGACGCTTGTTTGAGGCGAATATTGTCTTGCTCCGTTTAAGGTTGAGGCTGCTCTTGGCTGTTTGATAATTTTAGTCGATCGCTAACTTCATGTGGAATGCGATCGAACCGGGAGGATAAGATGGCGTGCGATTAATGCTGCTGAAATTGAGTTAACAACCAAGCACCTACCTGCGCTTGATCTTGAGTGCGACTCAGCCGCAAAGCCTCGGCCAACAAAGCAATAGTTAATCCCGGCAAAACTTCCGATTGAACAAGCCGCCGACTGCCATTATCAGCAATAATAGCAAAGGCAATAATTTCGGATTTCTGCACATCTAGCACCCAATATTCAGCCACTTTTAGCTCTTCGTAAAGCAACCGTTTTTCACCAATATCATCAGCCAAAGTTGAATCAGCAACTTCTATGACTAAATCTGGCGGTGGAGTAAAGTCAAGGTTAGCAATAGCAGTTCCTTGAGGTGCTAATTGCGCTCTGTCTCCAATGTAGTAAGATACATCAGGTTGACACTCTCGCACTCCTGTTTTCCGGTAGCTACAGTTAGTAAGTCCTTTCAGAGAAATACCTTTTATGGTGCAGAATAAGTTAACAGCAAAGCTGATGACTGTATTGTCACTTGCATGATCTGGCCCTACCGACATAGTTTCAATCCTCATTTGTCCATTGCGGTAATAGCATTTAGCTTTATTGTAAGCGGGATGATCTGCCATCTCAATGAATTCTTCCCAGCTAGCTACTACCCAGATATCAGTTGGCAATTTAGTCTTTAGTTCGCTCATGTTTTTTTATGCGAAATATCTCCATTATATAACACTACTCAATCAAATGCAAACCCTCTTCTTTCTGATCCTCCTCTGCGCCCTCTGCGCC
>DMYK01000316.1:0-1157 GCA_003483675.1 Microcoleaceae cyanobacterium UBA11344 | reverse complement strand
TTCCAAATCTTAATTTCCCCCAACCAACCAGCACTAACAATAGTCTTACCATCCCCACTAATCGCCACAGCACTAACATAGCCAGAATGCCCGCTCAAAGTACCCCTCAAATCGCCCGATCGCACATCCCAAAGCTTAACAGTCTTATCCCAACTCCCACTAACCAGCGTACTACCATCCCGACTAATTGCCACCGACCAAACCCCGTCCGTATGGCCGCTCAAACGCCGAATTAACTGCCCGTTTCCTACATTCCACAAACCAATAGTTCCGTTGCTGTTTCCCGCCGCTAAACTCTTGCCATCGGGAGTAAAAGCTAATGACAAAACCGACAAATTCTTGCCGCTAATCGTGCGAATTGCTTGACCAGTGGCTAAATCCCATAACTTAATAGAACCGTCTTTGCTACCGCTAGCTAAAACTTGGCTGTCGGGACTGATGGTAACAGCATTCACCAACCCAGAATTCCCGGTCAAAGTCCGCAGCAATTCCCCGGTTTTTAGATTCCAAATTTTAATCGTTTTGTCCCAACTACCGCTAACTAAAAACTCACCATCGGGACTAATAGCAACTGTCGAAACTGCATCGGAATGCCCGCTCAAAGTGCGTGTTACCGCACCTGTTTCTAAGTTCCAAATTTTAACAGTTTTGTCATCGCTACCGCTAGCTAAAATTTTCCCATCTGCACTCATTGCTACTGCATTTACTGATTCCCCGTGACTCCGCAGCGTAGTTTTCAATTCTCCGCCCGGTAAATTCCAGACAGAGATGGTGCCGTTACTATTTCCTGTTGCAAAATAAGCAGCACCAAGGGAAACCGAACTCACTACTTCAGAAGGCGCTTTGAGAGTATTTGTAGCAGCAAAGGCGATCGCACTTGCAGGCTGGCGGGGCGAATTGTTAACCGGAGTTTGCGGAGTTGTGGCAGTTGGAGATTGGGGCACTACCGGCAGCGAAATAGTCGATCGCCATTTCATGAAAGTATTGATTTCTATCCCCGCCGCCACGATTTTATCCGAATTGTTTTCTAGTCTAACAATGCCGTTAATTGCCACAAGTCGCCCCCCATCGTCGAGCACTGGGCCGCCACTCATCCCCGCTCTCACTAAGTTATTGTATACCAATGTATAACCATTCCAGGGAGTCTGGCGGCCGGT
>DMYK01000518.1 GCA_003483675.1 Microcoleaceae cyanobacterium UBA11344 | reverse complement strand
AGTTTTGAGTTTTGAGTTGGGAGAGAGCTAGTCCCTAGGTAGCGAATAAATAGACAAAATGGTACACTGTTAGACAAATCTACGTGTACTATTTTGTTTAAACTCGCGCGTTTTCGCACGCAAAGCTTGGATTGTCAGTAAAAACAGTGAAATAGGAGTTTGCCCTGGCTGGGTTCTAAAGTCTGGGAGAAAAACTGTTTGCAGCGATTGTGTTCATCCGCAATTATTACTCGCGCCTCGTGCCCGGTGCGGAATACCTCAGCGCGATCGCATTCTTCATAAGCAGCAATAATCACAAAATCTCCAGGATCGCACAAATGAGCCGCTGCACCATTCAGACAAATGACACCACTTCCTGGCTCTCCTGGCAACACGTAGGTTGACAAGCGGTTGCCATTGCTAACATTCCAAATTTCCACCTCCTGCAAAGGCAGAATTCCCACCTTATCGATCAATTCACTGTCAATGGTGACGCTGCCGACATAATTAACATTTGCATCCGTTACGCGCACATTATGTAGCTTGGCGTGCATCAGTCTAATTCGAGCCATTATTTTTCTCCTGTATATGTCAATGGAATGATTGTTTTTCTAGCACTTTTTCAAACAGCACTGCTTCTTTATGAGGTGCAGGAACATTGGAAAAAACCTGGGAGATACAAGTAGCAGTCTGTTCGATATCACTATGCTGCATCGTTTGGAACAAGATTTCAGTATTTTTATCGAGAAAGTTCATGTGTTTGCTAAACATACAAACGATAGGAATGGGAATCAAATAACCTCCGAACCTCCGTAGCTTGGGTTGAGGTTAGGTTTCGTAACTACAAATTTTAACAGATACATAGATATTTTGTCAACTTGATTTAGATGGATTTACCCTACATGAAACACTCCTAACCAGAAGAAAAGCTCTTCAAATTGGAGAGGACATCAATAGGCAATTAGGAGGATTCTCAAGAGAACTAAAAATATGCTTACCCTTAAACTTGTATGACTTGTATTCAATGGCAAACTCTTCAATAAACCCAAGATTCTGAAATATGTGCCCAGAAGCAACTCCGGTGGCCTCAGTAATAGCAATTTCAAAGTTATGGTGTTTAGCTAAGTTCAAGTTTTCTCTCACTAAGGTTGTAGCAATATGTCTCTTACTGTATTTCTCTTGGACTCCAAGCATCAAAATATGCAGGATATGTACGCCTTTAACCAGATGACATTTGCGGTAATTTTCCTCCAATTCTGACAGCAAAGAGAAAACTGCTTCAAACTTATTATCAATACCCTCGGTCGGGCCAGGTTTGACTGTCATCAAATCTTCAGATATAATGAATCCTACGATCTCTCCTGTTTTTTGATCTTTAGCAATTATCGAGATTTCTTCATCTGCTGCTTTCTGACAGACAGGTACAGCAAACCGATAAAACTCATTAAAGGAAATTTTTAGGGCTTTGGCGATCGGCTCAAAACTTGAAAAAACCTGGGAGACACAAGTAGCAGTATCTTCGATATCACGATGGCTTAACACTTGAAACAGAATTTCGTTTTTTGGATCTAGAAAATTCACGTATTTAATACCTTTGTAGTTACTGCATCAAGCGTTTGCCAAATACTGTCAATCCAATCTAGATGTTCCGGTTTCATCAAACAAGACCGCAGACAAGTAATAGAGTCTTGATCCCAATTGATTCCTTCTCCAGTCTCTAGAAATAGCTCTTTCGGCAGATTAGCGAGAGCTAGATGGAGATTTTCCTGTGCCGCCGCTTTAAAAATCTCCTTTGCCAGTCGGGAGGATTCACTCGCACTCTGAGATTTTACAACCCAAACAACAATATCCAATTCTGGCGGGAAAGCTACCACAAATCGTGAATCATTTTGCAGTTTCTCGAAAAGAGTTAGTGCTGCTTTTCTCGACTTACTCAAATAACCAGCAAACTCACCGCCTGGAATTAGAGGTAGTAACCGTTGAGTTGCCCAGAGTGCCACCGCCGATGAACCGGCTCTGGAACATTCAAAACTAATTTCACCTAAATGCAATTCCTCAGAGCTAAAATAAGTGAAAGGTGAATCATGTTTATAGATTTTTCCTACAGAGGGATCTTTGAAAAGAATGCATCCACAGCCGTAAGGTTGAAGTCCATGTTTGTGCGGATCAACAACAATAGAATCAACTTGTTTGATACAGTCAAAAGCGGCTCTAGCTTCGGCATCAAGATTATCTACCAACATAAAGTAACCACCGTAGGCGGTATCAGCATGAATACGGAACCCATATTCAGCCTGTAGTTCGAGAATTTCTGGGAGGGGATCAATAGAACCAGTTGCTGTCGTCCCGATGGTAACAACAACCGTCCCAATATCATCTTCTTGTAGAAGTTTTTTCAGGGCTACTATATCCATTCGAGCGTGACTGTCACAAGGAACAGATTGGAAAGGAATGCGAAGCATAGAACAAATTCTGGCATGAGCGTAGTGTGCCTGATTAGAGGCGACAACTTTTTTGTTTGGTTGTAAATTTCCTGCAACCCACAAAGCCTCTAAATTCGCCATTGTGCCGCCACTTGTCAGATGCCCTAAATGAGTTTCCCAACCGAACATTTTGGCAATTTCTGCCACCGCTTCCTTCTCCATTGCCGAACTAGCCCGTCCACCATCCAGGGCATGATTGTTGGGATTGATCCAAAGGGATAACATATATGCAAGACGGGCAATTTCTGTGGGAGGTTTGAGCATTTGCCCAACGTAGAGGGGATGGGGATAGGGATAATTGTCTTGCATTCTCTCGGCGACTTCTAACAGCACGGTTCGCAGAGCATCTAGGTTAGGATCGCGATCGAATTTCGGTAAGCTGTCAAAACCTTCTTCTAGTCTTGCTAGTGCTTCTTGAAGTAATCCCAAACTTTCTTTTTCTAATGTCATTTGTTTGCATCCTGTGGTGAATTTATCGGTGGGTTAATTGTATACTAAAAACTGCTTAAATTTGTCATTCTGATCCTTCGCAATGCTCAGGACAGCGAAGAATCTTCGATGGCATCCTTTCCAGAGAAGTCTTTGCTCTCAGAGTCTAAATTTAGCGGACAGGAATCCTTTACTATACCCATAGGGTCGAGTATTTTAACCCGACTATGTTCAAATTTTTCCAAAGTTTTGATCGCGGCACTACTTTCAGAAGCAGCTATCAAAGAGCCTATTTCACCTCCACCAAATTCTGCACAAATACTCTTGTGTCCATCGGATATTCCCCATTTATAAGCTCGGACAAAATTTTCGTGTTCTAATTCTAGGATGCTAGGTAGAGTTTTCAGGATTGGCAATAGTTTCTGCTTACAAATGATCTTAATTAGATAATCGTGATTCCACATCATTAGCCCACTTAAATTCTCGGATTGTACTAATGATTGGGGATTGCCAATAGTCATAGTAGGACGAATTTCACTTTCATATTTCTCTCTAGTAAAGTTGCCCGTTAATTTCATGGCTGCTCCCGATGCATACATAAGTTCAGTAGTCGTTTCTAACTCAACTTTTGCTTGGTCGAGTTGGTCGTTCCCAAGGGCAGCAAGAAAGCGATCTAAACTGATAATTAACGCTTGGCTAAACACTAAAAACACCCAATGTCCTTTCTTCCATATATGAAGCGGAGAAATATTTGGGTGTGTTTCGATATTTAAATTGGTATGATAATTCGTTGAATTCTGGATATCGTCAATATTATTAGAAGCACCTGTATTTAATAGAAACAATCTCCATTCCTACTGTTTTCTGGATTGAAAAAGTTACTGGTTATTGTCAG
>DMYK01000512.1:2833-7121 GCA_003483675.1 Microcoleaceae cyanobacterium UBA11344 | reverse complement strand
GTTTTGCGTAAGTCCTATTATTAATGCAGCAAAGCCGCAATATGAGGAATAATCCCGATATGCTGAGTCAGCAAATAATCTAGCCGATCCGCCAGCAAACTAAAAATCAAATCATTATAACTCATCTCATATTCCGCCAAACCCAGAGCTACCAAACTCGTCACATTTTCCGTAGGGCGTTTCAGATCCGGTTTCGGATTAGCCTCCAAAACATAAAGTTCTCCATTAGCATCACTCCTGACATCAATCCGCACTAAACTATTCAAACTAAACTCCCAATAAATTTTCCGAGCCAAATCAATTAACTCCTGCTTCAGTTGAGGTTCCTCCGCGCCCATCAACTTGCCGCGATCGGCAGTAATCGCCTTTTTATCCATAGAAGTAAAGATCAGTTCATCAGACTCCAGCACTCGCTCTACAGTCGAAAAAGCAAAGGGTTTTGGATTTTTAGAAAACCCGCATTTAGCATAAGTAACATAGCCACAAACCGCTACGCAAAACTCTCGTCCCGGCAGATACTTTTCAATCAAAGCAGTATTGTGAGTTGCCCGATGAACTTCCGAAACTGCCTGAGACAAACCCTCAATTTTGTCTACAAAATGGACGTGCAGGGAAGCGCGCCCTGATACTGGCTTGACGATAAAAGGCCCTTGATATTCGTCAAAAGCAATGGCAAAACGCTCGTGCAAATTAGGTCGAAGAATCCCTTGAGAAGGATGCCAAATCATAAAGGGAGCTGTTTTAATTCCTACGGATTGCAGTTCCCGTTTAAAAGCGTGTTTGTTATCTAAAGTCGAACTGTTCAAAGGATTGTGACCGACATAAGGCATTCCCAACATTTCCAACAAAGCAGGAGTGTGACAAACAGGATTATAGCCCTGCACGCCGCCAGTATTCAGCCATACTAAATGGATGTTTTCTCGTTGGAGTTGCTCCGGCAAATTCATGTCGTCAGGCATTACAAATACCTGCTTGAAGCCAATTTCTTCTAAGGCCTTAGCAATCTCGCGGGCTACCACTTCGTAACTCTTCCAAGAGCGGGGATTGTGTGTTTTGTAAATCACAGAACTTTCTCGATCGCCGGAGCCGCCGAACACAACAGCAATCCGCAATTTAGCAAACAGCACCTCCAAATATTGAGGCAGCAAACTAAAGTCGTAATGCAAGAGATTCCCACTAATTCTTGTTGCAACCATATCAATCATTTTTCCTTTTTGCTTGATTGTTTCTCAGCCGAACCGCTAGATTTTGCGAAATATATGCCACCCAAAACTACCGAAAAAGCCAACCAGTTGAGGAAAGTCAATTTTTCGGAAAATAACACCCAAGCAATAATAGCCGTAATCACAGGTTCTAAGAGCAGGAAAAGAGCCACAAAACCTGATGACAAACGGCCGAGACTGTGGATGAGAAGTCCCTGACCGAAAGCTTGGCAAACAACAGCCAGAGCGATTACAGCTAGCCATCCCTGCCAAGAATAAGGGAAAACTCGATCGCCCGCAAGTAGCACCAGTGGCAAAATCAATATACTGCCAATAAAACAGCGCCACATCAATATAGTTGTCGCCGGAAACTTGGTTCGCAAATGTTCTGCAATCAGTAGATTTCCTGCATAGAACATCGCCGATAAAAGAGCAGTAATATCACCTGTAAGATGATCTCCCGCAGTTTGCAAATCCTCGACTCCGATCGCGATCGCACCAGCCAAAGCTACCACCATTCCCACTAAAAACCTGTTGTCAAAACGGCGGCCCAACAGTAGCCAACCCCCCAAAGTAGTAAACAAAGGAGTTAAATTCCGCAGTACAGTAGAATTAGCCACATTAGTCTGAGTCAGCGACCAAGCCCAGAAGCCCAAGGAAGCAGAAGAAACTACGCCTACGGCTGTTAACAGCAGGAAATCGCTCAGAGTGTAGTTCGATCGCACTTCCGGTTCCGTGTCAGACATTCGGCGACGCGCCGCACCTACACCGTTCCACACTGCAAACACAACAGTTGCAATCCACAAACGGTTAAAAACAGTAGCATTCGGGCCGATTTCTCGTTCGCTCAATCTAATAAAAATTGCAGCTAGCGACACAGCCAGCAGCGCCGCCGACAGCGAAACGATCGCCCAAAAAGTATCTTGATTCTCAACTAATTCACCCTCTTTTATATCATCTAAATCATCTAAATCATCTGGGTTTGCAGAAACAATACTTGTTGCCTGTTCACTTTTTAAAGTAGAATTTAACTGATTAGTCTTCCAAGTATTTCGCTGTAGCTCAATATTTTTCTCTGGCAATCCCAGTTTATTTGACATGATTAACAATTCTCACTCGTGGCAGAAAGCAGCAAGCAGAAGGCAGCTCTTTTAATTAACATCATAATTAATAGCAGCCTAGCTTGAGGGTTTAACAGAAAGCTTTGCCAAAGCCTCCTTCAGCACCAGCGGTAATTGACGGATAATTTTGCCCTTTTCGCGATCGACACCTACCAAAGTCACCAGTGCCGTCACATATAACTCCTCACCGTCAGCCGATCGAATTTCATAATCCCAAACCAGCCGCACACCATCACCAGCAGTCATCCGCGTTCTAACTGCCACAGCTTGCCCCATCTGTACAGCCCGGTGGTAGCGCAGGGAAAGTTCCACCACGGGCAATTCCAAACCTTGAGCCACCCAGTCAGCATACTCAATCCCAAGGGAGCGCAAACTTTCCACGCGGGCTTCCTCCATCCAAGCCAGATAAGTACCGTGCCAAACCGCACCGCTGTAGTCGGTATGGTGAGGGTATACTCGCACCAAATATTCAAACCAGCCCTCAGAGTCTATCCCAGACAGGCTTTGAATAGTACCCGCCGGTGCCAGTTCCGGTGGAGTTCGATCGTTCTCTAACACTTTACAAATCGTTCCAAAACGCTACATTTCTATAAATCATAAGGCAAACTTCAGGCTTATGCTTGACAGTAACCAACTAGAGCATCAACGCCCTAGTTTAAGGCCACACAACACAACTCAACTGTTTTCACCGCCAAAACCGTCAGGAACCCCGTTCTTAAGAGACGGGGCTTGTAAGAGTAATCAAACAAGCCGTTCTGACCAGCCTAAGTCTTAACTGACTACGTTTTTTGAGTCACGACACCTTGGAATGCGAAGCTAGTTCCTTGCTCTGTCGCTGGTGGTTAAACAGTTTTAAGGTCACTGAAACAGTGCTGCCAGCCGGCGCAAGCTCATTAAACATTGTCCTGAACCTTGTGAAGGATCACATTACCCCGAAAGGGAGGCTACCTAAGTAGCAAAACACTATGCGTACAGGGCTGTAAGATTTGAAACGGTAACTGTCCCGTTGAAAGTGCATTACAAAAGTACACCGAATTAAGCAGTCCCAAGGCGGTAGTGATAACTGTAAAGCCGTCCTAAAAGGACGGGGTTTCAAACCCATTTTTCTGATGATTGAAAAAATATTAGTAGCCGTTGCCGGTCGCGGTCTGTGCGAAGAGATGTTTAATATGTTGATGGACATCCCTTCCTTGCAAAAAACCTCTGTCACCGTCTTGCACGTCGTGCCGCCCCAAGTAACATCCGATGGCATGGCTTCCAAGTTGGAAGAAGGAGGCAAGATTTTAGCACAAGCCGTCCAATCCTTAAAAATAGATCCCAGCAGAGTTAATCCTCAACTCAAACAGGGAGACCCGAAAACCACAGTTTGCCAAGTCGCAGAAACAGAACAATCCGACTTAGTAATCATGGGTTCGCGGGGATTTGGCAGACTGCAATCTATTCTGGAAAATTCGGTCAGTCAGTACGTTTTCCAGCTAACATCCCGGCCGATGCTGTTGGTAAAAGACGACATTTACGTCAAAAAAATCAAGCGCGTCATGGTAGCGATCGACAAATCCGAATCCGCCAAACAATCCTTGGATCTAGCCCTATCTTTAGTCAAAGAAGTTGACGGCGGACAGATAATTTTAGTACACGTCACCAAAGATTTGACCGGCAAATCTACGGAAGATTTGACAGCTAATGCTGAAAAAGACCCCGTACTAGCGCCCGCAGTAGCACTCGCGAAACAAATGGGAGTTAGCTACCGCTGTGCGAGCGCCACAGGCAAGCCTGGGGAAACAATTTGTCGGTTTACAGACGAAATGAACGCCGACTTATTAGTGATTGGTTCACCCGATCGCCGTCCTAGCGTTGCCAAGTCCTTTATCGATCTCGATCGACTCCTCGGAAACTCTCTGTCAGACTACGTGCGAGTCTACGCCAATTGTCCCGTATTGCTAGCCCGGACGATCGGCTAAACTC
>DMYK01000512.1:2545-2730 GCA_003483675.1 Microcoleaceae cyanobacterium UBA11344 | reverse complement strand
CCAGACAAAAATAGCAGAAATTGCTAATCTTTTCTGCCTTGACGGCTAGCCGTTTGAATGTACAGAATGATTAGAAAAACACTGGGAACCAAAACAAACAGAATGGTTGCCACAAACCCTAGATCGTTAACTTGCATGATTTACCCCGCCTCTATCTGAAAATAGCAAAATACAGAACTAGGATA
>DMYK01000512.1:0-2517 GCA_003483675.1 Microcoleaceae cyanobacterium UBA11344 | reverse complement strand
TCCGAGTTAGGGCTTAGTCTTGACGCTCACCGGGCCATTGACCAAAGATTGACAAGCCAACCGATAGTTTTCGGGCTTTTTCTTGAGCTTGCGGTTCTCAAAGTCAGTGCGGGGCGAAAGATTTTCGCTTCCCTCGACAATTTCCACAATGCAAGTGCCACATTGACCGTAGCCCCCGCAATTCATCATCTTTCCCGAAAAAGTGTACAAGTCGATGCGGTTTTCTAGAGCTTTGAGCCTCAAATTGGCTCCGTCTGCTGCAATGACTTCCTGATTTTCTTTCACAAACTTGATATTAGCCATTGCCCGTTCCTTAACACAGTTGACATGATTCTCTATTACAAATTATTAACTAATGTGTCGGACATTTAATCCCCGATCGCCCATTTTCCTGACAATCAAAGGACGATCGCCCCAATCTCAAGGAGTTCTAGATAGATTGTTACTAGGAAGATTGCTCACAGCCCGCTGGAGAGACGCCAGCGATCGGTTGTAACCAATAATTGCCAAAAGTCGGTTTCTTTCAGCCCTAGTCAAATCCGTTTCCGCCTGAATCACATCCGTCTGAGTGCCCACACCAGCTTGAAAGCGCAGTCTGGCCAAACGCAGAGCTTCCCTCGACTGCAAAACTCCCGCCTCAGAAGTTTCGATATTCTCAAAACTCGACTCCAAGCCAAAATAAGCTTGTTCCACTTCCCGGCGCACCTGGTTGCGGAGTTGGTCAAATCGACTTTCGGCGATCGCAATATCAGCATCCCGCTGTTTCACCCTCGCGTTCGCCGCACCGCCGTCAAAGATACTCCAAGTCAGACTCGCCCGGATCGCATAGCCGTCCGCCCAGCCGCGAGCAGCAAAGGGGTTAGGATCATCAGGGTCTTGCCCCAGCACATTGTAACTACCGGAAACACTCAGTTGAGGCAAACGCCCGGCCAAAATCGATCGGCGCTGCTGCTTGCTAATATCCCTCTGTACCAACTGCTGTTCCAACTCAGCACGATTCTTAAAAGCCTGCACGATACTCTCTTCCAGAGACATTTTCCAAGAGCCCGCTTGCTCCACCGGGTCTCCCGCCGTCAAATTCGACGACTGACTGACGTTCAATTCTTCAGCCAACTGACGCTGGCGGATTCGCTGGTCGCGGCGGGCATTTGCGAGCTGCTGCTGTTCATTAGCCAAATTTGCCTGAGCCTGCAACACAGCAAACCGGGTTCCCACCCCTGCCCGTTCCAAGGCTTCGGCATCCCGCAAACTTTGCTGAGCATTTCTCACCGAAGCTTGGCGGATAGCAACTTGTCCGTCTGCATCTTGCAGGTTGTAGTAAGCATCGGTAATATCAAAGCGGAGTTGCTCGGCTTGGCGTTCTACGTCGAGTTCCCGAAAGCGCAACTGTTCCCTGGCGGCGCGGATGTTAGCGAGCCGGCGCCCGAACAAATCAACGTCGTAGCTCAACTGCAAAGTGCTGTTGAGACTGTTACTGCCCAAATTTGGGCCTGCTTGGGTGGCTGGCTGTCCGGTTTGGCTGGCCTGAAAGTTGAGGTTGCGCTGCTGAGCCCGCACTCCTAGTTCTCCGCCGGCGCTCACAGAGCGGCTCGCGTCCATTTGAAAATTGAGGTCTGGATACAAAGCTGCTTGTTGTTCCCGCAGGACCGATCGAGTCTGTTGCAATTGCAGATCGGCAATTTGCAAAGTTGGGCTGTTGCGACGGGCGATATCCACCGCCTGTTGCAAGGTAATTGCCTGAATTTCCTCGATCCTGACATCCTCTGGTTGAGTCGGGAACAACAGCGGATTCGGGTTAGGTTCCAGGGTTCTCGGTGGCTTGGTTTCTAAAGTGCGGTTGGGAGGATTGAGCGGAAAACTTTCGATCGGCGTACCCCTAGTAGCCGGTGGGGAAATTGGCACTGGAATGATGTTGGGGCTCTTGGGGGAAGGTGCGCGCTGAGCGATCGAAGTTGGTGCTGGTTTCGCACTTTCCACTGCAACTATTGGTTGCGATTTTTGAGCAGTTTCGGCATTAGAGCTTTGTGGCGGCGGATTACCTGTCGCGGAGTTTTCCTTTACCTGACTTGAGGCCGAAAGTGCGATCGACTCTGATACTTGTTCTGGCGCTGTTTGCGGGTCTAATTTAACATTCTGCCCAACAGGGAGCTGATTACTTTCGGCCGAACTCTCCTGGGACTGAACCGGAGGCTGTGCTGAAGCACTCTGTCCCACATTGCCGAAAGTAATTGCAGCACCTACTCCCAATACCACGATTTGACGAAAAACACGCATAAATTTTAAATTATTCTGCAATTCCAGAGACAATTTTTAAGCAAGACAGAGGTCTCTAATTTCAGTTTAAACTCAGAAGTCCAAGCTTAGAATAACTGCCGAGGTGAGTACCTGCAAATTTCCCGCTCGGCAAAACTGCTCTCACCATATCTCCAGTCTGGAACCCAAAAAAGGTATTACACCTATTTTGTCTGGTGATTAGTCGATCGCACCTCAGCATTCACCAGACCGATCGCCACTGAG
>DMYK01000505.1:9722-9885 GCA_003483675.1 Microcoleaceae cyanobacterium UBA11344 | reverse complement strand
CAGGTTCCAGCTATTTAGCAAATCGCTACAATATTGGATTTTGGGCATGGGAAATTCCCGAATTCCCCCAAAAATGGCAACCAGTATTTGACAACTTTCACGAAATATGGACTTACAGCAACTATTGCGCCGAAGCAATTTCCCTAGTCTCGCCAATTCCCGT
>DMYK01000505.1:9307-9696 GCA_003483675.1 Microcoleaceae cyanobacterium UBA11344 | reverse complement strand
CCTTGGGTTTGCCAGAAAATAAATTTATTTTCCTGTTTGTATTCGACTTTTCCAGCCGCATCGAACGAAAAAATCCTTTAGCGGGAATTAAAGCATTTAAACAAGCTTTTGGCGAAGATGACAGCGTATTATTAATTCTCAAATCTGCCAACTCAGAAAAAAATGTCAAAGATTTAGCATTGTTAAAATCAGCCCTAGGAAATTCTACAAACATCAAACATCTAGACGGATATTTATCCAAAGATGAAATCAACGGTTTGCTCTACAATTGCGACTGTTACTTATCCCTGCATCGCTGCGAAGGATTCGGCTTAACAATGGCTGAAGCCATGTTTTATAGCAAACCTGTAATTGCGACAGGTTATTCATCCAATACAGAATTCATGAAT
>DMYK01000505.1:4543-9197 GCA_003483675.1 Microcoleaceae cyanobacterium UBA11344 | reverse complement strand
AATTACCAGGAAGCTCAGGAAATTGGTCAAATAGGGGCTGAGGAAATTAAGACTTTACTCAATCCGCAAGTAGCCGGGAGTAAAATTAAAAAACGTCTCGAATATATTGCTGAAATTACAGATAATTTTCAAAGTTTGTCTCGCGGAATGTTTGAAAAGTCCTCGGCGGTTAAGGCTACGACAATACAAAATGCACAACCTTTAGTTAGTATTTGTATTCCCACATACAACGGAGCAGCATTTATTGGCGAAGCAATTCAGAGCGCTTTGGCTCAGACTTACCCTAACATAGAACTGATTATATCCGACGACGGATCGACAGACGAAACAATTGCGATCGCCCAATCATTCACATCACAAACATCCGCCGATTTCCGCATCATCCTCCACCGCAACTACGGCTTATCGCAAAACTGGAACTTCTGCATATCCCAAGCCAAAGGTAAATACATTAAATTTCTATTTCAAGACGACTTACTCGCACCAGAATGTATCGAAAAAATGGTCGCCGTCGCTGAACTAAATCAAAAAATTGGGATGGTTTTCTCCCCCCGTGGTATCACAATAGACGCAGATGAATCTAATCCAATTTTGCGAAGAGCTTCCCAATCAATTAAAGATTTGCACAAAGGTTGGTCGAATTTAAAATCAATTCAGCCAGGACAAGAATTGCTAGCAGATGCTAACTGCCTGAACAACCCGATTAACAAAATTGGCGAACCGAGCACCGTCTTAATTGCCGCCCGCGTTTTTGCCGAAATAGGATTATTTGATTCGGGATTATCTCAGTATGTAGACTTAGATATGTGGTGGCGAATTATGGGAAATTATCACATAGGATTTGTAGACGAAAAACTCTCATCGCTGCGGATTCATCCCGAACAACAAACTTGGAAAAACTTCGCTGCTGGCGAAAATCATAAAGATGTAGTCAGATTTTACAAGAAACTACTAAATAGTCCTGAATACAGTTTTCTGAATCTACAAATCAAACAGACAATTCAACACAAATTAGATTTGAGAAGTCAGCGGAATTCATCTGAGTTATCCAAGCTGGTTGAAGATTACAAAAAATCACCAACTAAGGAGTCTATTCTCGCACTGCGCCAACACCGCCAAGCAATAGCTAGACATTGGCTGAATTTGTCCGCTGAAAAATTGGAAAGTGCTTACTTGGGAGCAACGGGAAAAGCTCACAAATTGCTGCTAGATAGTGGGATAAAAAATGAAATTTTGACTGAGGCAGAAACAATTTTTATTCAGACTATAGTCACCCAACTTGCTCAAGGCGAAATTGCCAATAATCTTCCATATCTCCTCGCTGCTATGCTGTACCGCGAGGCTTATCAGTTGCCGTTCGAGTATAGAAATGCAGCGATTCCCCAGTGGTTTTTTGAGGACTTTTTGCAATTCCTATTTCAGACTCCCAGTTGTTTTCAAGAAACCGGGGAAGTAGAAAAATACTCGGAATATTTGCAGCAGCTAATCAGTTATGTTGCTGCTAATATAGCCAGTTTTCCCGATGCGGAAGTTTGGCGCTATTTGGCGCAATTTTTTGTCAATAATGTTAGCTGCGAAGCTTTGGCTCTAAGCGAGGCAAATCTTGTGAATGTTTTGAGTCAGCAATCTGATATTCTAGAATTTTATTTGAAAAATATCGGCTGTCAAATCAACTACACTTTTGACAAGATTACCGAAGAAAAAAAGCAAATCAGGCTGGGAATTTTGCTGGAAAAAATTAGTGATGAATCGGAGACTTTTGCCACAATTCCTGCCTTTGAATATTTAGACAGAAACAAGTTTGAAATTATCGTGTATTATTTCCAAATCCAGGCCGAGGAATTGGGTAAATACTGTGAAAGTCGAGCCGATAAGCTAGTGCAACTTTCAGGAGACTTGCACAATCAAGTACAAAAAATGCGATCGCACGATTTGGACATTCTGCTAATTGGCACGAATATCGCCGACATTGCCAAACCCACCGCATGGTTGTCAGTACACCGACTAGCAAGGCTACAAATAGCAGCCGCTGCATCAATCCCAGCCATCACCACAACCCGAAATATCGATCGCTTCCTTGCCGGAAATTTGACAGCCGCAGATGCACCAGCAGAATATCGCGAAAAATTAATTACTTTAGAAGGCTCTGGAGTTTGTTTCAGTTATCCTGTAGAATCAGAACATCCCAGAGTTCAACCGACTCGCAAGAGTTGGGGAGCAACAGACCAATCTGTAGTGTTCATGTCGGGTGCTAGGGCGTTTGAAATTATCCCAGAATTGAGAGAAACTTGGGCAAAAATTATTGCCGCCGTACCTCATTCGATTTTAGTTTTATATCCCTTCCGTTCCCGCCCAGAAAACTATCCGACGATGCATTTTTACCATCAAATGCGATCGCTCTTTGCCGAATTTGGGATTGACAAAAAGCGCTTAGTTATGATCAAGGCTCTGCCAACCCGTGCAGATTACCAAGAATGCTTGAAATTAGCAGATATATATTTAGACTCCTATCCTTGCAGCGGTGTCGCCTCCCTGGTAGAACCCTTGCTGGCCGGGTTGCCGGTGGTGGTAAGATCTGGGCTAATAGGTCAGCAGCGCGTTTCAGCAGCACTGCTCAGAGAACTGCAATTTCCTGAACTGGTAGCAAACAGTGAGAATTCTTATGTAGAGCTAAGCGTAGCACTGGGAAGCAATCCCGAATGGCGGCAAAAATATCGCGATCGAATTCAGCAACAAATGGCGGCCAACCCCAGATTTCTCGATAGTCGCTCTTACTCAGCTCAGATCGAAAAACTATTTAGTGATTAGTCCTTGGTGATTAGTCATTAGTTAGAAGAATAAACCGGGGAACCCCTCCGAAGGCAGAGCGTCAGGAAATAGACGGCAACAGCGCTTGTCGGCAAGCGCGTCTGCTATCATCTGAAAATCTAGGTGTTAGAGGTTGTCGCTCTTTTCCTACCACAGTTAGATTAAAAGGGGAAGCGCAAGTCAGTTGGAGATACAAAAATGACAGGACTTTTTCAGATCGGGGATAAATTACTGCAAGCTCAGGATATGCCATCGCTCCTGAAGCGGTATCAGTTGATGCCACAATTTTTGCGGGGTGTAATCGTAGACCAAGCGATCGCATCCTTTAGTTGCAACGACGAAGAACGACAATCCGCCGTCGAAAACTTTCTCGCCCAGTACCAACTGACAGCCCCTGAAGCCAGAGAAGCTTGGCTGCGTAGCCAGAATATGACCGTAGAAGAACTTCAAGAGATGGCCGTCAGGCCTTTGCTGATCGAAAAATTTAAGCAAGCCACTTGGAGACATAAAGTAGATAACTATTTTTTAACCCGCAAGGCCAGCCTAGATCATGTAGTCTATTCCCTGGTTCGCACTAAAAATCCAGCACTAGCCAACGAACTTTACTTTCGCATCCTCGAAGGCGAACAAAGCTTTGCCGAAGTGGCCCGCGACTTTTCCGAAGGCCCAGAGTCCAAGTCCGGTGGCTTGTTGGGCCCAGTACCCCTCAGCCAGCCGCACCCGGCAATCAGTAAACTTTTGTCAGTCAGCCAACCAAATCAACTCTGGACGCCACGTCCTCTGGCAGAATGGATGGTAATTATTCGACTAGAAAAGTTCATGCCAGCTCAGCTCGATGACTCGATGCGTAGGCACTTGATTGACGAACTCTTTGAAAGCTGGCTAGCCGAACAGATATCGAAAATAGGCCCGCTACAGCCCCTCTCTTCCGTGTCTGCCATTGAACGATAAAGGCTGTGGACTCAATTCTTCAATCTAAAATCAAAAATCAAAAATCAAAAATCGGATGACTTCTTCCGCTGTTTCCCTATCCCAGATTCAGGATTTCCTGGCTCAAACTCCCCCTTTTGACCGACTCTCAGAGACGGCCCTCACCGCTTTGGTGGCGAAATGCCAACTCTTAGGTTATCGGACGGGGCAACCCCTGTTTGAACGGGAAAAAATGCCGACTCAGGTGGCAATTATCTATGAAGGTCAGGCCCGACTGCTGGGCTTTGACCAGAGGTCGCAGCGTCACGTAAGTTTGCGCTTGGTGCAGTCCCAGGAAATTCTCGGCTGGGCTGGGTTACTCAGAGGGGTTCCTTGCGAAACTGCGATCGCCTCTACAGATGTGATTGCGATCGTCCTACCAGCCGAAGCTTTCCTGAGTGTACTGGAAAAACAGCCGACATTTGGAGAAGCATTTCGCGACCATTGTTCCTTGAGCGAAGTATTTGAACTGTTGAGCCTAGAATTGCAGCGCCAGGCCGACGGCACCTCCAACCTCAAGGAAATCACCCTGCAAGCTTGGCAAGACGCGACAGTTGTCAACCTGCCAAACGGTCAGAAAAAAACCCAAGAGCTCGCCAAACAGTTAGAGGGCGATCGAATTTGGCTCGTCAGCAGCGGCATCTTGGGCGACTTTCCCACCGGCAGTCGCTTGCAAATTGACGGCGAGGCCAAATCCTTAAAAGTAGAAGGCCCCAGAGGCGCGCGCTTGGTAGGCTTCCGGGAAGCCCCAGCATCACAACCAGAGCTACCAGATCCTCTAAATGGCTCGACAGAGACAGCAACGGTCGGTTTAGGGAAAAAGCCGCCCATCACCTTTAACGATGTACCCATCGCCCCAGAGCGTCCCCCAGAACCG
>DMYK01000505.1:234-4406 GCA_003483675.1 Microcoleaceae cyanobacterium UBA11344 | reverse complement strand
GGTTCTATCAGTATCCAAGCCTGCGGTGCGATCGCCCAAAGCATCGGCCTCACCCCTCAATTGGCCCAAGTACCAGCAGAAGCCATCAACCGCATCAAAGCCCCGGTAATGATTAAATGGAAAGACAGCTTTGCCATTATTTACAGCATTACCGAGCAGGAATTGGTGATAGCCAGCCCCGAAGAGGGGCTGATGCGAAAGCGCGTACCTCAGTTTAGAGAAATCTGGGGCGAGGTAGGAGAAGTCCTGCTGCTGCAAGCCCCGCAAGTTGAACAAAAAGAGCAGTTCAGCTTCTGGTGGTTTGTGCCGGCGCTGATGGAACACAAGACAGTATTTGTTGAGGTGTTGTTAGCCTCGTTTTTCGTGCAGCTATTCGGTCTGGCAAACCCATTAATCAGCCAAATAATTATTGATAAAGTATTGGGTCAGCGCAGCATTGACACCTTGGATGTTTTGGGGGCGTTTCTGTTAGGTGTGGCTTTGTTTGAAGGACTGCTCAACGGCTTGCGTACCTTTTTGTTTATAGACACTTCAAACCGCATAGATGTCAAATTGAGCGCAGAAGTCATCGACCATTTACTTCGTTTGCCTCAGAATTACTTTGACAATCGGCGCGTCGGAGATTTGGTCTACAAATTCAGCATGATGGGCCAGATTCGGGAATTCATGACCAGCACAGCTCTGACAGTGGTTCTCGATGCAGTATTTTCGGTGGTTTACGTCGCCGTGATGCTCTCCTACAGCGTGCAGCTAACCTTCGTATCTTTAGCAGTTGTACCGATACTTGCCTTGATGATCGTCCTGATAAATCCGCTGGTGCTGCGCCTGATCAAACAAAGAAATATGCGTTTTGCTGACTCTCAATCTTATTTAGTTGAAGTAGTCAGCGGGATTCAAACTGTTAAGGCTCAAAATATTGAATTGAAATCCCGCTGGGAGTGGTCTAGCCGCTATGCTAAATACGTTACGGCCAGTTTTAAAACTATTATTACGGGGACTACGGCCGGTACGATTAGTAGCTTTCTCAACCAGGTGGGTAACTTAGCTCAGTTGTGGGTGGGAGCTTATTTGGTACTGGGAAATCAGATTACTTTGGGTCAGTTGATTGCTTTCCGAATTATTTCGGGGAACGTGACAGGTTCGCTGCTCAGGTTTGTGAGCGTGTGGCAGAGTTTCCAAGAAGTGTCAATGTCGATCGATATGCTTAAGGATGTCGTCGATACGCCGACGGAAACCAGCGATGAAGACCGCAGCAACATCCCGATGCCGGCAATTCAAGGACAGGTGACATATGAGGAGGTTTCCTTCCGATTCCTGGAGAGCGGGCCGCTGCAATTGGCTAATGTGAATTTAGAATTTGCGGCTGGTAGTTTTGTGGGAATTGTGGGGGGAAGCGGTTCCGGTAAGAGTACAGCGATGAAGCTGTTGCAGCGTCTTTATCCGCCACTTTCTGGTCGGATTTTTATTGACGGATATGACATTGCTAAGGTGGAATTATATTCCCTCCGCAGCCAACTTGGGGTGGTGCTACAAGATACTTTGCTATTTAACTGTACGGTGCAGGAAAATATTGCTCTGAGCAATCCCGACGCGAGCACGGATGAGATTGTGCGAGCTGCAAAACTAGCAGTAGCTCACGATTTTATTATGGGCTTGCCTGCTGGCTATAATACGGTGGTGGGAGAACGGGGATCTTCGCTTTCTGGGGGTCAAAAGCAGCGAATTGCGATCGCCCGGACAATTTTGCAAAACCCAAGATTGCTGATTTTGGACGAAGCTACAAGCGCCCTGGACTATCATTCAGAACGCCAAGTTTGTAATAACTTAGCAGAAGCTTTCGCCGGTCGCACGGTGTTTTTCATTACTCACCGCTTGACTACCATCCAAAATGCTGATGTGATTATTATGATGGATCAAGGTGCTGTAGTCGAGCAGGGAACTCATAAAGAATTAATGGGTCTTAAAGGGCGTTACTATTGCCTCTTCCAACAACAAGAGGCATCGAACACCTGATAATTAACAAGTGATAACTAACAAGTGATAACTGACAAATGGCTATGAAATCGGTAATACTTTCTGAACAACCAGTCATTCTAGAAAAACCAGCGATTTGGTCGCACTTGTTTTTGTGGATGATCATGTTGATGACCACTTCTGCTGTGGTTTGGGCGTATTTTGCTAGCATCGAACAAGCTGTCCCCGCCGTCGGCCAATTGGAACTAAAAGATGGTGCTAGAGACATCCAAGCGCCTGCTACGGGCGCGGTGGTGAGAGTTCACGTCGAAAATGGCGATCGGGTGAAAAAAGGTCAGCCTCTCCTCACTTTTAACCCCGTTGCATCCAGTGCTGATTTAACGTCTGTTAAGAAAACTAAAGAGGCCCTGGAAAAAGAAAATAAATTTTACGAAGATGTTGTTAGTGGCAAAATTCAAGGCCCTATTCCTTCTAACCTAGAATCAACCATCAAAGACAGACAGAGCCTGGTGGCACAAAATCAAGTGCTGCAAGCTTTGATTGACGAGCTATACCTCAACCGGGGAGCGAGCGGAAATTTTGATGCAGCTCAGCAAGGGCTTTATGTTAATTATCGATCGGAATTTCTGTCTCGTGTAGCCGCAGCCCAAGGACAAGTTCAGGAGTTGGAAAAACAACTGAAGCAAGCTGAGGATGCTGAGAAAGCGGCCGGAAATCAAATGACAGTAGCCCAGCAGCAATTGGGTTTTGCTCAGAACCAATTAAATTATGCTCAGCAGCAGTTAGCTTCTTCACAAGAGCAAATAAAATCTGCCGTGGCTCAGAAACAATTGGCTGACGAACAGTTAACTAAGTCCCAACAGGTGTTGAAGTCAAATCAAGGCATTTTGAGCAGACTCGTCCCACTGGTGGAGGCAGGAGCCATCGCTGAACTGCAAAAAGAAAAACAGGAACAAGACGTTTTCCGAGGCGAAAGCGAAGTTCTGAAGCAGCAAGATCAAATCAAACAGCGCGAAGGTGAAATCAATTCGCGGCTGGGTGAAATTAACACGCGCCGAGGTGAGATAAATACACGCCGAGGCGAAATTAATGCGCGGGAAGGTGACATTCAAAAAATTACAGCGGAAGTGCAACGCCAGCAAGGAGAGCAATCCCGCATTCAGGAGTCGATTAAGCGCGCCCAGGAACAGTTAAAAAACACTAAGGATTCCTGGGGAAAAGAACTTTATACTAAAATTGCTGAAAACCAAAAACAAATTGCCAGCAGCGATTCTCAGCTTAGCCGTTTCAAGGTGGAAAACCTGAAAAAGCTATCAGAAATCAACGGTCAACTTGAAAAGGCGCAAGAAAACCGCAACACTCAAGTTATGAAGTCTCCAGTATCCGGCGTTATTTTTGATTTGAAACCTTCTAAGAAGGAGAATTCTAAGTTGGATATCGCGAAAGATCCGATCTGCCAATCCATTATTAACTCGGTGCTGAAGCCAGGGGAACCGCGTCCCCAACGCTGCGAAGAAGCTTATTATGAAGCGCAGCAAACCGAGAAGCTGCTCAAGGTTTTGGACGACGAAAATGGTCTGCAAGCAATTGTTTACCTTGAAAACAGCAACGTGGCTCTCGTATTGGATGCTTTGAGGAAGAAGCGGGACAAATTGGAGCCGTATCACGGCAAACAATTAGATGGAGAAAAGATTGACTGCGAAGTAGGTAAAAGTTGTGTGTGTCCTGAGAAGGAAGTTAATCGGGAAACACTGGGTTTAACGCACTACGACTGCGTACCTGTGGAAGTGAATGTAGAAGCTTTCCCGGCGATGGAGTTTGGTACTGCTGAGGGTGAAGTGAAAGAGATTAGCAGCGATGCTGAGCCTCCTACTGAACTGCGGAAATACTACGCTTTTAAAACCAAAATTAAGCTCAAGAATCAAAAGTTTGTTTTGAATAAGAACAAGCCCAATCAAGTGGAGGTTAATTTGCAGTCGGGAATGGCGGTGAGTTCTAATATTAATATCGGTAAGCGGACTGTTTTACAGATGTTTATCAACCGGTTTACTGGCAAATTGGATACGTTCAAGACTGTTAAGTAGCGAATAGTTGACAGTTGACAGTTGACAGTTGACAGTTGACAGTTGATTGTCAGTCCCAAAAATGATGACTCGATTTTATAGCAACCTTCTCGGCGATTGATATATTTGTCATAC
>DMYK01000505.1:0-180 GCA_003483675.1 Microcoleaceae cyanobacterium UBA11344 | reverse complement strand
TGCTATACAATTCCGATGCTACCGGATTTGATATTAATGAAAAAAATCATTGTATTTACTTTCTATCTGCTTCCTGTTGTCTTATTAATCGGATTTGTAGCGAATTTTAGCGTTAACGTTCCCATCGATGACGAGTGGAGATTAGCTGGTCTTTTTCACAAAATAGCCACGGGAAATGTA
>DMYK01000508.1:4463-4877 GCA_003483675.1 Microcoleaceae cyanobacterium UBA11344 | reverse complement strand
TATTTACAAAACGACCTTTTTCTACACTCTATCAGTTTCTTCAGACTGATTTTTTAGTTCTTGGCAGTAAAACTTCCATCGTTGCAGCGGTTCATCAGTCTTTAAATCGATCGCTAGAATTAGTTTATGAACCTCTTGTGGTGGAAACTTTGCCGGGAGTTTTTTATGTCTTGGATATGGAGCAATTGCTGTTGGCAAATTCGCAGATACATGAGTTAACAATGGAATCTCTCACAGAGAGTCAGTTAGAGTTGGTTAAAGAAAAATCTCTGCTCCGTGCAACCCTGGAATCAACTGCGGATGGAATTCTCGTAGTTGATAGAGATAATAAGATTGTTAATTTCAATCAGAAATTTATCGAAATGTGGAACATTCCGGCATCAATTATCGCCACGCGGGATGATAGCCTAGCCC
>DMYK01000508.1:1880-4417 GCA_003483675.1 Microcoleaceae cyanobacterium UBA11344 | reverse complement strand
AGATAGCTTCGATCTGCTGGAATTTAAGGATGGGAGAGTTTTCGAGCGCTATTCACAACCTGAGTGGCTAGGAGAAAACATCGTTGGGAGAGTGTGGAGTTTTCGAGATATAACTCAGCGCAAACGTATGGAGTCAGTGCTGCTTCAGAGTGAAAAGACTCTTCGCCGCCATAATCGCGTACTTGCAAAACTGACTAAAAGCAAGACTTTGAACGGTAAAGATCTGAATCATGCTTTAAGAGAAATCACCGAAGCTGCTGCCCAAACCCTTGAAGTTGAACGGGTTAGTGTGTGGTTATACAACCAGGATCACTCTAAGATTCACTGCCTTGATTTGTACGAAAACAGTCAGGGGCAGCATTCCGCAGGTGTTGAGTTAGCAGCAGTCAGCTATCCCGCATATTTCCAGGCATTGGAACACGCACGGGCGATCGCCGCCCACGATGCCCATACTGATTCCAGAACACAAGAATTCTCTGAGTTTTATCTTACTCCCCTGGGCATTACTTCCATGTTGGATGCCCCAATCTGGCTGCACGGTGAGATGGTGGGGGTCCTCTGTTACGAAAATGTGGGACTGATGCGCCAGTGGACGTTAGAAGAGGAAAATTTTGCGGCGGCGATCGCCGATTTAGTTTCCCTGAGTATTGAAACCGATAAGCGCAAACAAGCAGAAGAAACCATCCGCCATCAGGCTTTGCATGATCAGCTAACTGGCTTGCCCAATCGCACACTTTTTAACGATCGCCTCTCTATAGCATTAGCAAATGCTCGTCGTCACAAAGAAATGCTGGCTGTAGTATTTCTGGATTTAGATCGCTTCAAAAAGATCAATGATACATTAGGTCACGATGTGGGCGATCTGTTGTTAAAAGCAGTTGTTGAACGAGTTAAAAACTCTGTGCGCCAAGGCGACACCGTTGCCCGTTGGGGAGGCGATGAATTTACCCTGTTGCTGCCACAAATTGCTGGCAAAAAGGACGCGACTAATATTGCCCAAAGAATCCTGGATGCCTTAAAGCCAGTCTTTAATCTTAATGGTTACGAAGCGCGGATCAGTTTGAGTATTGGGATTGCGGTTTATCCCTTTGATGGAGAAGATGCCGAAACCCTAGTCAAAAATGCCGATGTTGCCTTGTACCGCACCAAGGAAGATGGTCGAAATGGCTACCAAGTTTATAGCTTAACTATGAATTCTCAAGCCTCAGAATTGTTAACTATGGAAAACAATTTGCATCAGGCTTTAGAAAGAGGAGAATTTGTGCTGCACTACCAACCTCAGATCAATATTGCTACTGGGAAAATCACCGGGATGGAAGCCTTGGTGCGCTGGCAGCATCCTGAATTTGGGTTAGTTTCTCCTGCTACATTTATCCCCTTAGCGGAGCAAACTGGATTGATTGTCCCAATTGGTGAATGGGTATTGTGGACAGCTTGTACTCAAAATAAAGCTTGGCAAGATGCTGGTTTGCCGAAGTTGCGGATGGCTGTTAACCTTTCGGCGCGACAGTTTCAGCAATCGAATCTCATCGAAATTGTGGAGCGAGCTTTATCAGAGACAGGACTAGATCCTCACTATTTGGAATTAGAAGTTACTGAAAGTGTTACCATGCGGAATTTAGAATTAGCTAAGACTGTCCTCACCAACTTGTATAACATGGGAATTCAGTTATCTATGGATGATTTTGGGACGGGATATTCTTCACTTAGTTATCTCAAACAGTTTCCATTTCGGACCCTAAAAATTGACCGTTCCTTTGTGCTAGATTTAACTACTAATCCCAAGGATGCAGCAATTATCGCTGTAATCATTGCTTTAGGAAAAGAGCTAAATCTTCGGCTGATTGCAGAAGGTGTGGAAACAGAAGCACAAAAAGATTTATTGCGCTGTCTGCAATGTGAAGAAATGCAGGGTTACTTATTCAGCCGACCTCTACCAGCTAAGGATGCTACTGAATTACTGCAACGGTCCGGTAGGGAGAGTGTCGTTTTCCTACAGCCAAGTTATTGGTGATTGGTGATGAGGGACAGGGCAGTGCCCTGTCTCTACAGCCAAGAATGTTTCAATCAACATCCAATTGCATCGGCCCCAAATACTTAGTTAAATAAGGCGAAAACACCTCATAAATCAGAGTCAATGGTTTACCACGATGCCAAAACAAATAGTGTCGCCCCCAAAAAGGTCCCGACTGTTCAAAAGCTGATTCTAAAGCAGCCGAATTACCCAAATAAATCCCTTGCACATCCCGATACAATTCTGTCCGCAGTCGCGCTAAACTTGCCCAAATTGGCAAAGATTTATTTTGCAAATATTCATCTACATGACTCGCTTCCCACCAAGAAGTTGCATAGGCCAAACGCTGTTCAGAAGCAGTCCGCAGCCACACTTGTCGGCGCAGACGAGGCCCCGGAACCGCGACAATCTGTTGCGGTGCGCCGTCTGCATCCGCACCAACTAAGGACATATCTATGACATCAACTTCTGTGGGTTCCCCTGTCAGCAGTTGCAGGTGACGGGTGGGGGAACCGTCGCCTAG
>DMYK01000508.1:935-1820 GCA_003483675.1 Microcoleaceae cyanobacterium UBA11344 | reverse complement strand
AGGGGGCTCAGAGCGTGCCAGGTGAGGCTGTTTTTGGGTGTGAGTGTTGCAGTCAAGGGTCTTTACAAAACTTAATTTTTTGTTGATTATAACGCTTCTGCAATCTACAATTTAAATCTGTTTAGAAACAGGCAAGATGCCTGTTCCACAATAGAATTGAATTGTTGTGGAACAGGCATCTTGCCTGTTGTTGAATAAAATTGATATGTTACGAATAACTGAAATTAAACTCCCCCTCGATCATCCGGTAGATGCGATCGCCACCGCCATTCTCAAAAAGCTGCACATTCCCCCGGAAGAATTGCGAGGCTATTCCATCTTCAAGCGCAGCTACGATGCTCGTAAAAAACCAGAAATCCTGCTTGTCTATATTGTGGATGTGGAAACGACACAGGAAAAGCCAATTTTGGCGCGCTTCACAAAAGATCCTCATGTGATGGTCACACCAGACATGAGTTATCGCTATGTAGCCGAAGCTCCCAGAAATTTGACGATTCAGCCCATTGTGATTGGTACAGGGCCTTGTGGGATGTTTGCAGGGCTGATGCTGGCACAAATGGGATTTCGCCCTATCCTTTTAGAACGTGGTAAATCGGTGCGCGATCGCACGGTTGATACCTTTGGATTTTGGCATAAAAAAACAGAATTTAACCCAGAATCTAACGTCCAGTTTGGCGAAGGTGGTGCGGGTACTTTTTCCGATGGGAAACTCTACAGCCAAGTTAAAGATCCTCAGCATTATGGACGCAAGGTGCTGACGGAACTTGTGAATGCGGGAGCTTCACCGGAAATTTTATATATCAATAAACCCCATATCGGCACTTTTAAACTGGTGGGAATTGTCCAAAGTATGCGCGCCCAAATAGAATCTTTGGGCGGTGAAAT
>DMYK01000508.1:0-899 GCA_003483675.1 Microcoleaceae cyanobacterium UBA11344 | reverse complement strand
TTACCACCGCTAGTGGAGAATATATTGCTAGTAATTATATAGTTCTGGCGGTGGGACACAGCGCCCGCGATACTTTTGAAATGTTGTTTTCGCGCGGGGTTTACATCGAAGCTAAACCGTTTTCTATTGGTTTTCGGGTGGAACATCCCCAAAGTATTATCGATCGCTGTCGTTTTGGCGATCGCGCCAGCCATAAGCTTTTGGGTGCCGCCGATTACAAACTGGTTCACCATTGCCAAAATGGTCGTTCTGTGTATACCTTCTGTATGTGTCCCGGTGGATTGGTGGTGGCGGCGGCGTCAGAACCAGGGCGACTTGTCACTAATGGGATGAGTCAATATTCTCGCAATGAACGCAACGCCAACAGCGGAATTGTGGTGGGGATTACGCCGGAGGATTATCCGGGTCATCCTTTGGCGGGAATTGAGTTTCAACGTCGCCTAGAAGAGCGGGCATTTGAGTTAGGAGGTGGCACTTACAACGCCCCTGGGCAGCTTGTAGGGGATTTTTTGGCAAATCGCCCCTCGACGGCGATTGGCGCTGTGCAGCCCTCTTATACGCCGGGAGTTGTGATGACTGATTTGAGCGAAAGTTTGCCAGATTATGCGATCGCAGCCATCCGCGAAGCACTTCCGGCTTTTGACAAACAGATTAAAGGATTTGCGATGGATGATGCGGTTTTGACTGGGGTGGAAACGCGCACTTCTTCGCCGATTCGGATTAAACGCAAGGAGGATTATCAGAGTTTGAATACTGATGGCCTTTATCCGGCTGGGGAAGGTGCGGGATATGCGGGTGGTATTCTCTCGGCGGGAATTGATGGGATTAAGGTGGCGGAGGCTGTAGCTTTGAGTATTTTGCGTATTTCAGGTTTATGAAGTAGGGACACGGCATTGCCG
>DMYK01000629.1 GCA_003483675.1 Microcoleaceae cyanobacterium UBA11344 | reverse complement strand
ACAGCATCTAAGGTTAATTTGTCAATACCGCTGCGGACTGGATTGATGCGGATGCTGCAAGTGCCGCGAAAGCTTTGTTTGGGAATATCCAGCACTAAGTCGAGGAAAATATGCTCTACTTGACCGGGGCGATCGGGGTTATAATGCGGCCTAGCACCGGGCATCTCGAAGGATTTGTGACCGTTTTCAGAATCCAAGTAATTGTGTGACATTTTGATGGTAAAGTTGTGAATCGATCGGCGATCGCTGGTAATTGAGCTGCTGCTGAGCTGCCAGCTTATTATAGGGTAGCGCGTCAAAGTTGCTGTTGTCTCTAATCTGATCAAAAACTCGGCTAATCATCGCCCGGAGCGAACCTCGGATTTTTTTTGCTACAATACCAGCAAGGCTGATGTCTACAATTCATCAGCCGGCCATTGAAATTGAGAGGGAAATCTGTATGACAGCTACACTATCAGTTTCCAATTCGATCGAGTCTTGGCTCGGCGATGAAGCAGAAGACTTGCTCAGCCATCAAGCGAAAATTTCTCAAGATTTGTTGCACCTCCCCGGCCCGGATTGGGTAGACAGAATTTTTGCTCAGACCGATCGAGTTCCTCAAGTCCTTCGCTCTCTTCAGCAACTCTATTCTAGCGGACGCTTGGCGAATACGGGCTATTTATCTATCCTGCCCGTAGACCAAGGAATCGAACACTCTGCCACCACTTCTTTTGCACCGAATCCTATCTATTTTGACAGCGAAAATATCATTAAATTAGCAATTTCTGCTGGCTGCAATGCTGTCGCGACGACCCTGGGAGTTTTGGGAAGTGTATCTCGCAAATCCGCGCACAAAATCCCTTTTATTGTCAAGCTAAATCACAACGAATTGCTGACTTATCCCAATCAATACGACCAAATAATGTTTGCTTCTGTAGAACAAGCTTGGAATTTGGGAGCGGTTGCAGTCGGAGCAACAATTTATTTTGGTTCGCCGGAATCGACGCGACAAATCCAAGAAGTCAGTCAAGCTTTTGCTCACGCTCACGAATACGGAATGGCGACAATTCTGTGGTGCTATCTTCGCAACGATATTTTTAAACAAGACAAAGATTATCACCTTGCAGCGGATTTGACCGGCCAAGCAAATCACTTGGGAGTGACAATTGAAGCTGACATTATTAAGCAGAAGTTGCCAGAGTGCAATCACGGTTACGAAGCTGTTGCTAAAGCTAGCGATTCCCTGCGGGATAGCTTCGCTTCACGCAGTTACGGCAAAACTGACAAGCGGGTTTATTCGGATTTGACAAGCTCGCACCCGATCGATCTAACTCGCTATCAAGTGCTCAACTGTTATGCGGGCAGGATCGGTTTAATTAATTCCGGCGGTGCTTCGGGAAAAAGCGATTTTGCTGAGGCCATTCGCACCGCAGTAATTAACAAACGCGCTGGAGGTTGCGGTTTAATTTCGGGTCGCAAAACTTTTCAGCGTCCCTTTGAGGAAGGGGTGAAATTGTTTAACACAATTCAAGATGTTTATTTGTCGCCCGAAATCTCGATCGCCTAAAAATTCACAGCATTAATGCTTTAGCAAGTGTTGCTTTTGACAGCGGATTTGGACGAAAAACGCCGATGACTATGGGAATGACGCGCCGCTTGCAGGATTTGCGATCGACTCTGGGGATTAGCCTGCAAGTTTATTCAGTTTTTGGCTTAATTTCACTGACAATTTCATAAACATCAGTGTCTGGTATTTTCACAAACAAAGGCGTCATCTGCTTCAAGATTTCCTGGTAAGCTTCGCTTTGATTGGCTGCCATATCTTCTACGCTTTCCCAAAAAATGATCGCAATACCTTTGTCTGTATTGGGTAATTGCAGCAGGTATGCTCCCTTGAAACCTGTGGCATAAGTTGCAACTGCTTTTTCAAACAGTTGTTCTGCTGCTTCAAATTTTCCTGGTTTAAATTCGCCAATGGCAACGTAGGCAAACTGATGTCGGAGAAAGTCGAGAAATTCTGACATAGGTCTTTCCTCAGCTAATAGGGATACACTGAATTGTATTTTACCCGATCGGCGTAATTTTGGTGAAGATCACTGTTTATAGTTTGATAGTTGCGAGCGGGCGCTCTTGCCGACATAATTTTAGAATCTCTGAAGTTGAGCGATTCTAATAACTAAAGACTCAAGTCTTTACTACAAACTGACTCAAGTAGAATTGAGAAGTTTTGTATCGGCTCGCCATTTTAGGTTTGTATTAGGGCCGGCCTTGCGCCCGATCGCCACTATCAGCAGTCCAGCCGATTTCTGAAAGATTTTTCCTCAGTGCGATCGCACTGAGGACGGAGAAAACTGGGTGGCTGCAATAGCCCACTTGAATTTTTCAAAAAAAAGTGCTATCATCGTAACATAGAACTCCAAAAAAAGCAAAAAAAAATTAAAAAAATGACCAAAATTTTAGTAATTGAAGACGACAACTTAATCCGAGAAACCATATTAGAAATTCTGGAATCGCGCAACTTTGAAGCAGTCGGCGCCCCAAACGGACAAGTTGGTGTCCAAATAGCTTCCGCCCAAATTCCCGATTTGATTTTATCCGATGTAATGATGCCCCTACTCGACGGTTTTGAAGTTTTGACAGCTTTGCGATCGAATTCTGTAACCGCCAGCATTCCGTTTATTTTTATGACTGGTACGGAAATGGAAAAAGCTCTCAAACTTCGAGCAGATGGCTATCTCAAAAAACCGTGCAGCGCCACCCAAATCCTAGCAGCGATCGCCAATCAACTACAAAAACCCAACAGTTACCAACTCAAAATATCAAAAAATACAGACCAATTCTGCCAAACCCAATCCCAGCTTGCACGTCAAGAATCAAAAATCTAGGTGGGAAATTCGATCGCTTTGCTCGCAACCCGATCGATCCATAAGTCCAGGGCATTTAAAATTGCTTCTAGACAGGCGTGGCCTAGACTGGGTATGTTGAATTTGTTAAAAAATCATGAACCCACAGTCAAAAGGCCGCCTAGTTTGGAATCACTCTACCCACCTTCCCGGTTTGATCCCAATTTTAGTGCGCCTCACCCTAAAAATGGGCATTCAAACCGTTACTCCCGGAGTCATTAACAAAGTTAAAGGGCACATCCCCCGCATGACATTAAGAATCTCAGTACCAATCCGCGGGGGATTTAAAATCATCGCCAGACAGGGCAAAACCGTACAAGAAGTCTTTATATTAACCACTCTCAGTCAAGGGGACTTGGAAGAGATGATCGCCCAAACCCTAGCCCGGTGACAATTTTTGCTGAGCAAGCATTGCCCGGGATCTAACAGCAGAAGTTTCATCGCGATCGGACATTTCGTCAAGCCTAACCCGCACTTCTGACAGCCAAGGAGGCCCAACATTAGCCGCTGCATCTACCAAAGCTTGCAAACCCCCCACTGCTGCGTAGCGAACCACCCATTCCGGGTCTTGGGACGCTTGCAGCAGCGTTTTAGTGGCGCTTCTTTGAGCCTCCGCAATTTGTTCTGCCGGCATCAGTTGCCAGCAAATCGTACCCAAACCCCTAGCCGCCGCCCGCCGCACGCTCAAAGCAAAGTCATTAACCGTTGCATCCAGCAAAATATCTAAACCCCTGGGGTCGCCAATTCCAGCCAAAGCCCGAACCGCCCAAGCCCTCGCTCCGTAATTGTAGCCGTCAAGCTGTTCTAGCAGCGGCAGCACCGCAGGTTCTCCGAGTAGAATTAGCCCGTCAACGGCGGCAACGGCGGCCCCTGGGTTGTTGTAGCCGAGCACTGTAATTAATGTGGGAATTGCTTCTTTTAAGTCAGCAGCCGCCAGTGCTTTGACTGCGTTTAATAAGCCTTCAGAAGAATCTGCTTGTTCGACAGCTTGAATTAGTTCTAATGCCATTTACTTATAAACTGTACCGTGACTATTGTAATTGTAAGTTGGGTCGATCGCGCGATCGAACCTTTTGCAGCGTGGGTGAGGTGCGGCGATTAACTTGGAAAGCTTACCCTACTCGAAGTAGGACAGTCTTGGTTAAAGAGTCGAATCCGCAAAAAACTCGACTCCATACCTGCGCTAGGAATTCTTGCGCTGTGCATCCTCACCGCCTTCGCGCTTCCTATAAGCCTTAGCCCAAGCATAGCGCTGCGGATCTTTTTTCAGCAGATATTCCACAACTTCCCGACGCTTCTCATCCTTAGCATTTTTGACAACCCGCTTGAGTTCGGAATCTATATCTTCTGATTCAGCACCGCGTTTAATTGCCTCCTTAAACCAACGTTCACCCTCTAAGAATTCGCCCCGCTCAAAACAAATAGCTCCCATCAAAGTGTAAGGATGATGACTCTGAGGCTGATACTCAATAGCTTTGAGCGCGCACTTTTCAGCATCATCTAATTTATCAATATCTCGAAAAGCACCGCCCCTAGTTGTTAGCAAAGCTGACTTGAGCTTATTTTCTTTGATTTGGTCGAAGTCCAGATTTTCTGTCACCTTCAATGCACTGTTTGGTTCATCTGCCTTACGCCAATGACTGCTGGCGTTGGGCAAGTTCCATTTGTTTCCAGTGCGCTCATATTCCTGATCGTAGAAAAGCGCTTCAAGCCTGTGGTAGGCCATAGCAATCCTTCCATGACTAGCTAAAAGTTTTTGTTGTATTAACTGAACAACTAACACAGGATCTAGACGCTCTTCTCTCTCCAATTTTACCATGATTGCGTAAAACGGGTCGAAGGGGAAATCACTACCTATAATCCGATACTTGACCTTAAGAGCAGCAAATTCCTTTTCTTGTGCAAAAGTAATTACGTCTTCACGTCCATTCTGTTTCAGCCAATCAATATCAGCCTCACTCAACGGCTCTCCCGATTGAATCTTAGACTTCAGACTAGCAACATATTTGTCAAGCGCAAGAGTAATTGTCTTAGTCAGTTTACGCTTTTTCAGAAAGTTAATATCCTGCTCACCTAGCTGATTGTCTAAATCAATTTTCTTGAGAACTTTATACAGATGGCTAGAGAGGGATGAATCCTCCGATTCATTAGCTTTATACTTAACTTTCAGTTCAGCAAAGTGCCGTTTCTGTTCAATCTCCAAAACAATGCTAAGCGTTTCGCTAAGTTGATGCTCTTCCAGCCAGTTAAGTTCTGACTCGCTCAACTGCTTATCTGCCTCAAGATTTTTCAGGATGGGATACAACGGAGTTAATACAGATGTTTCTGGGTATTCACTAGCTTTGTACTTATCCTTGAGTTGGGCAAACTCACCTTCCCGTACAGCTTTTTGTTGCCAAAAAATTTCTCGAGTATCAACCAGTTGGTTATTGAAAAGCCAGTTAGCCTCTACATCACTTAATATTTCTCTTGCATCCAGTTGCTTGAGAATTTGATACAAGGGGCTATCAGGTGAAGAATCTGGATATTGAGTTGCTTGGTACTTAGCCTTTAGTGCAGCAAATCGCGCCATATCTTCAGCGATAGCAACTGTTTCAGTAAGCCCCTGTACTTGGAGATATTTAAATTCTAAGTCAGTTAGCTGATTTTCTGATTCAAGTTTCCAAAGGATAGGATACAAAGCACTGGACATGGGTAGCCCTCTGGTTACTTTAAACTTAGACTTGAGTCGAGAAAATTTAGCATCTAGTTTTTTGGGTTCTTCCTTCTTACGTTGTAGCTCTTGCTCGATAGCTTCTCTTGTTTCCAAAAGCTCATGATCTAGTAACCAAATCCACTCAAATTTAGTAATTTCAAATTCTAAATCAGCTTTTCGCAGAATGAGATACAGAAGACTAGAAGGAGATGAATTTTCATATTTTGTTGCTTGATACTTAGACTTCAGCGCTGCAAAATGTTGCACCTGGACTTCCAAATCGTCGTTGCTCATGGTGAATCCCCCGATTTATACTTCTAGCTGCTACACAACCATCTCGCAGCATTCCGCGATCGCCCGCAGTCAAAACCAAAAGTTTTTCAACTGAAGATTTATGAAGATGGTAATATTATTTTAACACGAGCTATTTCACCAACTACAGCTATAAACCTCAGTATTTTTACTGAAATTTATAAAAATTCGTACCTAAAGCAATCCTATTTTAGTTGTGAACTAATTTTTTTCACAGTAAACTATCCATTAAGTTCATCACGCGGATAGCATCATCTGACAAATATCTAGATGCTTGTTGTTCGAGATGATGTTCTAAAACTCCTTTTAGGGCAATCAATTTCATGCTGTTTTCTGCTAAAGTTTCAGCAATAGCCTCTGCTCCGGGCAAATAGCCGATCGCCCCCAAATCCATTAAAGCCGATCGTCTCAACTGCAAATTATCCCCATTCAAAGCAGTTATTAACCG
Organism: Microcoleaceae cyanobacterium UBA11344; assembly: GCA_003483675.1. Lineage (GTDB taxonomy): Bacteria > Cyanobacteriota > Cyanobacteriia > Cyanobacteriales > Microcoleaceae > Microcoleus. The sequence continues at coordinate 11,245 of DMYK01000629.1, read as the reverse complement.
TTCTCCATAAACCGCTTCCCCTGTCAACTGATACATCGCCCGCGCCGCAGCATACTGCACCCTCGCGACAGAATGTTCTAAAAAAGGTACAATTAGCGGTAGGGCATCTACAGCTTGCAGCGTTCCCAAAGCTTCTATTACCGAGTCATAAGGTTGCACGAGGTGCGATTTTCCCAGCACTCGCACCGCCACAGCGACTCCCCCATCTAATAGTTTCATTAGCGGTGGAATAGAATCGCGATCGCCCAGCATTTCTAATGCTTGAGCCGCCGCTTCCCGCACGTAATAATCCTCACATTCCAAACAGTGAATTAGGGCCGGCAATGCTTGTTTGTCGCCCAATTTTCCCAGAGATCGCGCCGCATTTCGCAAGAGGGAATAATCGCCTATTTTTGTTTGTTCTGATTCTTCTTGCAAAGCAGCAATCAGAGCTTCAATAACTGCCGGTTCCTTGACTCGAAACCTGCCAACCCACCAAGCCGCGTAATAGCGAAGACTGTAATCTTGGGAGTGGAGATTTGCGATCGCCTGTTCTAATGTTAAAGACTCGCCGCTAGCTACACCCGCCGGCGGTGAATCGGATTCATAATAATCCATAATTTTTTATTGCTAATTTTATTGCTAATTTTATTGCTAATTTTATTGCTAATTTTTGGCTAATTTTTGGCGATTTTTGGGCTCATAGAATTCGCTGCTACACAGACAAAACCCGCCGGCGCGGGTTAGGTTAATTCTTAGTCTCGCGTGGCGCGGACTTTGTTGGACAAGAAGCGATTTAAATCGCCCCTTAAATCGCCCCTTAAATCGATCCTTCAAGCCGACTATTAGTTATTTTCCGCTGATTCAGGCGATGCTGCGATCGCACTCAAAGCCTGAATGTTAACAATTTTGCCACCCATGCGAGTAATCCGCTGCATTTCTTGATTCATCCGGCTGTAAGGCACCGTGATCAACGTACTCGCGCTCGATCGAATCGAATAATCGATTTTTTCTGTGTCATCGCTTTGGCGCAAGCCGACAACTTCATACCGAAAGCAGCGACCAGCGGAAGCTGTATTGCCACTTGTTCCTGCTACAATTTTACCAAACATAAGCTAATTGGTAATTGGTAATGAGGAATTGGTCAGTTGTCAGTAGTCAGTTGTCAGTCGTCAGTCGTCAGTTGTCAGTCGTCAGTTGTCAGTCGTCAGTTGTCAGTTGTCAGTTGTTATTTATTGGTTGTTGGTTCGTAGTTGTTAGGTGTTAGTCGTTAGTTGTTGATTGTTACTAATAACCAATAACTAATAACCCATAACTAATAACCAATAACCAATNNGACTAATGACTAATGACTAAATTGGAGTAATGCTGGCGATTTTCGCGCCCATGCGCTGAAATTTCTGCATTTGCGAGGACAAATCCTCAACAGGTACGATAAAAGCTTTGCTGCTGCGGCGCACGCTAGGATAGCCACCTGTGCGAATTCCCGACACTTCCACGCGGAACAGTCTTCCTTCTTTACCATAAGCAGCAGCGCCGCCGAAACCGCTGCTGGGAGTTACGTTTTGTGCCGAAGGGCGATAGGCCCAACCTTCGCAGCCACCGGAGGGGCCGACTACTGCGGTGGCGCTGTTGGTGCCGAGTTCGACGGCTAGGCGAGAGTTATTGCCTTCTAATTGAGCTGTATCGCTATTTGCGTAGCCCCGATACAAGCGAAACATCCGGGTAAAACCAACAGTTTTTTGTCCCCGCTGAGTATCAAAACCCCGATAGTAAGGTACGATATCCTCGCCAAAGCTTTCTTGATACTCCACTGAATCGATGTAGGAATCAACATCAGCGTCGTACCCTTTTGTTTGATACAAATCTAAGTGATAGACTACTTCAGATTCGTCGTAGGGAGCGCGACCGAGCAAGTGTTTGTAGTTTAGTTCGATCGTCCGAGTTTGGAAGCTGCTGTAGAAAAACTTGGTTTTGTACAGTTCTGATTTCGCAACTGCGCGCACGAATTCTCGTACTGTTAAACTGCCGTCTCGCAGCAAAGATTCCGCACTTTTCAATCGCTCGGATTTCATCAAATAATCGTTTCCCAACAACTGGCGGTAAGTGGCGCGAATTACTGTTTCGACATCTTCTTTGGTGTAATTCGGACGCAATTCTACCTTCGGCGCATCGCTCAATGCTGATGTTCCCAGTCTGGACGCTGCTGTTGTAATAGCCACCAGAATTTCTCCTAAATTTATGAATTTGACACTGCTTCGTAAAACTTATCTAAACTTAGCTAAAGCCGTCTTTAGCTAATTAGTGTTCACTTCCTACGCTGTTGGGTAGTCGGCTATCCCAATATCAGTAGGCTATCCCCCTCAAGCCGAGGGTTTCCAGTTGAAAATATTGATACTGGCGTTCAAATCACGGTCTATAGATTGCCACAAGCACTCAGCTCTTTCATAGACTGAGATTCTTGGTTCACCGATCGCGGGACTAAAGTCTCTGAGCTTTTCGCTTCCCGTTTATTTTTCTAAAGATTCGGCACTAGCAACTCGTCCGTCGGACATTAAATACTTGTTGCCAAAAACCTGAGTGTAAGCTTCGCGAATACGGCTTTTGCGTCATTTTGCGTCCAGTATGGTCGCAATTCTACCCGTCTGGCTTATTCAAATGCTTTTATTCCCAATATTTCGGCTGCACCTAATTCCGCCTTCCTTGTTTTTCTCTTTTTGCTTTGAAAACCGAAAACTTTTTAAAATTGTTTGGAAAATTTGGCTAAGATCGCAGATGCCCGGAATTGTAAACAACCGCTAACACTCTAGCTAACAGCAGCTTACATTTCCGGGCATCACGCAAATCTAGCTCAGGGCGTTGATTGCGTAGTCGAGGTAGGAGCTCGCTTCAGTAGCAGCATCGCCAGTCAAACCGTGGTTGGCTTTGATGTACTTGAGGGCTTCAACGTACCAGCTAGGGGACAATTCAAAAGTCCGGTTGATTTCATCGATACCTGCAATCAGGTATTCGTCCATTGGGCCTGTGCCACCTGCAACCAAGCAGTAGGTTACCATACGCAAGTAGTAGCCGATGTCGCGAGCGCACTTAGCTTTACCAGTTGCGGTAGAAGCATAGTTAGGGCCTTGCATTTGTTGGGTGTACGGGAATTTGTTGTACACCGCTTGGGCTGCACCGTCGATCAAGCGCTGAGAGTTAGCTGTCAGAGATTTTGCTGCTTCTAAGCCAGCAGTGGCTTGGCGGAAGCGGCCGAAGGCGACTTGAAGTTCGGTGCTGCTGAGGAAACGGCCTTGAGAATCGGCGGCTGTTACTGCTTCAGTCAGAGGGGTTTTCATTGTCCAGTTTTCTCCCTAATGTTGTGTTGTTTTGGTACTGAAGGATTGTAAAAATGCGATCGATCGCTTTTTTTACACTCAATTAATCGTCGCTTAGCTGTTTTTAGCCGACTGCACTGGCTGCGCGGTCGAAGTAGCCACCAATTTCAGACATCAGTGAGCTGCAATCTCCACGAGTGATACCGTTGGAGTCGTTAGCAATCGCGATCGCTGCTTCCTTCATTTTTTGGACGCCTGTTGCTACCGAAGCACCGGGAGTTCCCAAAGCCAAGTAGGTTTCGCGCAAGCCGTTCAAGCAACGGTCGTCGAGAACGCTGGCATCACCTGCGAAAGTTGCATAGGTGACATAGCGCAAGATGATTTCCATGTCGCGCAAACAAGCTGCCATACGACGGCTGGTGTATGCATTGCCGCCGGGGGCGATCAATTGAGGTTGCTCAGCAAACAAAGAGCGAGCTGCGTTGGCAACGATGGTGGAAGCGTTGCTGGTGATGCGGTTAACTGCATCAATGCGCTTGTTGCCTTCTGCAACCATGCTGCTCAGAGCGTCCAATTGGCTGGTGGCCAAAAATTCGCCGCGAGCATCTGCTTGGGAAACCACTTTTGTAAATGCGTCAAACATGAAAGAACTCTCCTACTTGAGTTAATTGAGTTTGGTGGCGGTATAAAACCGTTAAGTTAAATTTGTTCAGGCTTTTGGGCCTGTAAGGGTTGAGGGTTGACGCCAGCTACTGGGCCAGTCTGCTCGTTCTCTCCCTTTCCGCTACCTGCACCATTGTGACATTGCAACGGACGTTTAAGAAACATGAGAAAATTTTACACTTTTTATGAGATGCGACAAACCTTGTCAATCAGTGTTTTTGTTAACTTTCGCCTGTCGTTTCAACCCTCATGTACCACTTATACAATGCTCGCGAGTCTTTGTTTATTACAAATTATTACAGCAGTCTCCCCTTACCAACAGACCATAGGATCTCGGCTAGGAGCGACCAAATCCCCTCCCTGCGGTAGATGCGGCTATACTTCCTTAATCACAAGTTTCGATCGCACTCCCTATTTCCTGGGCCCGCAGTTGCCCTTAAAGCCGAGTCCGATACCCTGGTTTTCCGAGCGTTGAGGAATTGTTAAGAATAGTTAAGAAAATGAAAGTGGTGCTAAAAGGTAGAGCCGATCGCGCAAATTACTCCATCGGGTTCCCATCTAAATTTTTAGCGTCAGCCCCTGCCGGAAAGATCAGCTCTTAGGTACGGGCTGATACCTTTGGCAGTTGGGTAACAGCAGCATAAATTGCTAATTTTTAGTAGTAAGGTGGATGAGTGCGATCGGCGGTAGGTCTACAAAGGCAGCGATCGAGCCTCATATCGAGAAGTTGAAAGCTTCCTGCTTCTTGCCTCGAACCGATGCCGCATAGGAGTGGCGAGTTAAACAGTTTTTGATGCAAAACTCCCGTCCTCCAACTCACGCACTGCCGCATCGCCACATCCATCGGCTGTGGCAATCCGGCCGCAGCCACCTTTAGCCCCATGCTAGATCCTAATTTATGTCTTCAAATTCTCCCTCTTCTTGGCACACCGTAGCAATTGACCAAACCCTCCAGCAGCTAAGCAGCAACAAAGATACTGGCTTGAGCGGGCAACAGGTGTCAGAACGCTTGCAGCAATACGGCCCCAACGAACTAAAAGAAACAGGAGGCCGCAGTGCTTGGTCGATTTTTATCGATCAGTTCACCAACATCATGTTGGTGATGCTGATGTTTGTGGCTGTGGTTTCGGCTTTTTTGGATATCAAGTCGAACACTTTTCCCAAAGATGCGATCGCCATTTTTGCGATCGTGGTGCTCAACGGCATTCTCGGCTATTTCCAAGAAAGCAAGGCTGAACAAGCCCTCGCAGCTCTCAAAAACCTCTCTTCCCCCCTAGTCCGAGTCGTGCGAGATCACAAAACTTCGGAAATCGCAGCTAAGGATGTCGTACCTGGAGACATAATGCTGCTGGAAGCAGGGGTAAAAATAGCAGCAGATGGCAGACTAATCGAAGCCTCCAACCTGCAAGTTAGAGAATCTGCTTTGACAGGGGAAGCTCTACCAGTCACCAAGCAAGCTGATATAGAACTGGAAGCAGATGCTTCCTTGGGCGATCGGCTCAATTTAATTTTTCAAGGAACTGAAGTTGTTCAGGGGCGGGCTTTGGCAATTGTCACCAGCACCGGGATGCAAACTGAATTGGGCAAAATTGCCGCCATGCTTCAGTCTGTAGAAAGCGAACCGACTCCCCTGCAACAGCGGATGACTCAGCTAGGAAACGTCCTGGTGACAGGTGCCCTAGCCTTAGTTGCTGTCGTGGTTGTCGGCGGCATGATCCGCTTCCAAAATGGTGGCATCTGGTTCGATACCAGCAGGTTTGAAGAACTGTTAGAAGTTTCTCTAAGCATGGCTGTAGCTGTTGTCCCCGAAGGACTCGCAGCAGTCGTGACAGTGACTCTGGCCTTGGGAACTAGGCGGATGGTGAAGCGCAATGCCTTGATTCGCAAACTACCAGCCGTAGAAACTTTGGGTTCAGTTACTACTATTTGTTCCGACAAAACTGGTACCTTGACTCAAAATAAGATGGTGGTTCAGCTAGTGTCTACCGGCGACTGCAATATCAGCATCGGCGGTGAAGGCTATGCCCCGATCGGAGATTTTACCGATCGTCATACATCTACCCAAATTAACAATTTAGAAGAATATCCAGAACTTGAATCTTTATTAATTGCCTGTGCGACTTGCAATGACGCAATTTTGCAGCACGAACAGCAAGAATGGAAGATTTTGGGCGATCCCACCGAGGGAGCCCTGCTGTCTTTGGCAGGAAAAGCAGGCATTTATAAAGAACAGCAGTCTCGACTGCTACCACGGGTGGCGGAATTTCCGTTTTCTTCCGAACGCAAACGGATGAGCGTGATTTGCGAAAGCGGCCGATCGTCCAATTCGGCATTTCCCGCAGAAAAAGGACAGCAGCCGAGTTATTTGATGCTGACCAAAGGTTCTCCCGAATTGACATTGGAGCGCTGCACAGGCATTATTATCGGCTCTGAGGTGGCATCTTTGACCCCAGAAATACGCGATCGCATCCTCGTTGAAAACAACCGCATGGCTAGCGTTGGTTTGCGAGTCCTCGGCTTTGCCTACAAACCCTGGGAAACCTTGCCAGCAGAAGGTTCTGAGGAAACCAGCGAACAAGACATGATTTGGCTGGGATTGGTAAGTATGCTAGATGCCCCGCGGCCGGAAGTGCGGGAAGCCGTAGTGAAATGCCGAGAGGGTGGCATTCGTGTGGTAATGATTACAGGAGACCACCAGTTGACAGCACAGGCGATCGCCTGCGATTTAGGTATTGCCAATCGGGGCGATCGGGTACTCACCGGTCAAGAGTTGGAAAAGCTCACCCAAGAAGAACTCAAACAGCAAGTAGAGCACGTTAGCGTTTACGCCCGCGTCTCCCCAGAACACAAATTGCGAATAGTCCAAGCTTTGCAAAGTTTGGGCAAATTTGTAGCGATGACCGGTGACGGGGTTAACGATGCGCCTGCTTTGAAACAAGCCGATATCGGCATCGCAATGGGCATTACCGGCACCGATGTCAGCAAAGAAGCTAGCGATATGGTGCTGCTAGACGACAACTTCGCAACTATTGTCGCCGCTGCTGAAGAAGGCAGAGTAGTTTATACCAATATTCGCCGCTTTATTAAGTACATTTTGGGCAGCAACATCGGCGAAGTTTTGACAATTGCCGCCGCACCTTTAATGGGTTTAGGAGGAGTGCCGCTGACACCGCTGCAAATTTTGTGGATGAACTTAGTCACTGACGGGGTTCCTGCTTTGGCTTTGGCGGTGGAACCGGCGGAACCGAACGTGATGAGGAAGCCTCCTTTTAGTCCGCGAGAAAGTATTTTTGCGCGGGGTATGGGTTCTTACATGATTCGGATCGGGATTGTTTTCGCAATTTTGACGATCGCGATGATGTCCTGGGCTTATGGGTATACTCATGCTCCCGGACACGAAGGAAATCCAGATGCTTGGAAAACAATGGTGTTTACAACTCTTTGTTTGGCGCAAATGGGTCACGCGATCGCGATTCGCTCTAACACTCAGCTAACTATAGAGTTAGATCCCCGCACTAATCTTTTTGTGTGGGGGGCTGTAATTGTGACTACAATTCTGCAACTAATGCTAATTTACGTTGCGCCACTGAGAGCATTTTTTGGCACTCAGTATTTGACACCAGTTGAGTTGCTGGTTTGCATAGGTTTTAGTGCGCTGATGTTTGTCTGGATTGAAATGGAAAAACTGTTTGTGCGCTGGTACAAATCAAGAAGGTAATCAAAACCAAAGAAACCGGGTTTTTTGCCGCTTTTGCGGGCTGTAACGAGTATTTCGCAAAAAAACCCGGTTTCTGACCATCCGTGCGTCCACCCTAGGTTAACTGTTTCTATACACCAGGAAGGTAATCATTCCCTCAGCTTACCAGTTATCATGTATCTCAAAAATCTTCACCTCCGACAATTTCGCAATTACCTAGACCAAAAGGTATTATTTGACGCTCCTAAAACTATTTTGGTGGGCAATAACGCTCAAGGAAAGTCGAATTTGTTAGAAGCGGTAGAATTGCTTTCGACATTAAAAAGTCACAGAGCAGCGCGCGATCGCGATTTAATTCTCGACTCAAAACCGATCGCGCAAATAGATGCAACACTCTTAAGCCAAACCGGCTCTATTGACTTAGCTTTAACTCTGCGCTCTCAGGGGCGTCGCACCCTCAAGATCAACGGCGAACCTCTGCGCCGTCATTTAGACTTTTTGAGTGTCTTAAATGTCGTGCAATTTTCTTGTTTGGATTTGGACTTAGTGCGCGGAGGTCCAGAAGGAAGGCGTAATTGGATCGATCGCCTGGTAATCCAATTAGAACCGATTTACGCTCATATTTTGCAGCAGTATAACCAAATTTTGCGCCAGCGAAATGCCCTTTTGAAACATTCTAAAGAAATCAGGAAAGGGGAATTTTCCGAAAATCTTGACAAAATGCGCTCTATGGAATACGAAAATCCCGACCAGGAAAATAGAGCAGAATTCCCGATGCCCAATTCAGAATTAGCTTTGTGGGATGCACAGTTAGCCACAGCGGGTGCTCGCGTGATTCGGAGGCGCGATCGAATTTTGGAGCGATTGATGCCTTTAGCTAGAAATTGGCATTCTTCAATTAGCAGTTCTACAGAAGTTTTGGACGTCAAGTATGCTGCTAATATTGAAGTAGGGGATAAATTAATCGCGAAAGACAATCTCGAAGGAGTGCGGCAAGCGTTTTTAGATAAAATTCAGCAAAGGGCGATCGCAGAACAGTTTCAAGGCACCACTTTAGTCGGCCCTCACCGCGACGATATTATTTTTACAATTAACAGTACACCAGCCCGCCAATACGCCTCTCAAGGCCAGCAGCGAACATTAGTATTAGCATTAAAATTAGCCGAATTACAGCTCATTGAAGAAGTCGTCGGCGAACCGCCCTTGCTGTTGCTCGACGACGTACTAGCCGAACTCGATCTCAACCGCCAAAATCAACTTTTAGAAACCATTAAAGAACGATTTCAAACTCTGATTACTACTACCCACTTAGGCGCTTTTGATCCTCAGTGGCTGCGAGAAACCCAAATTATCTCCGTCGTGGCCGGACAAATCAATCAATTTTAGATTTTAAATTTGAGATTGACAAATCATAGGTTTCATGGTAAAAGAACATTTTTTTTGAGAAATTGACCGAAAGCATCCAGGGTACAAAGCCCCGGATCTATCTGTGGGGTCGCTTTCTTCAATTCTTCAATCTCAAATCTCAAATCTCAAATCAATTGACATTGTTAGCACAATTCGAGATAGGATAAAGGTTAATTTTGATTGCGGATTTCCATTCCATTTCTCAAAAAATTATGAAGCATTACCTTTCCCGTCTGCTAGCCCTGGTATTAGTTGTGGTCATCGGCGTAGCGGGCTGTACCAATGTTCCAAGCACTCTGAGTGGAGATTATCGCCAAGACACATTAGGATTAGTGAACAGCTTGAGAACTGCGATCGCCCTACCAGATGGCGCACCGGAAAAAGCAGCCGCTCAAGCAGATGCACGCAAACAAATTAATGATTTTGCCGCTGCTTACCGTCGCGATCCCGATCTGACAAAGCTTTCATCTTTCACAACAATGCGAACGGCATTAAACTCTTTGGCAGGACATTACAGTTCCTATCCAAATCGTCCCGTTCCTGAGAAGTTGAAAAAGCGTCTTGAGTCAGAATTTCAGCAAGTAGAATCTGCTCTCAACCGAGGAGCTTGAGTTAAAATTTTTGAGGTGTAGGGCCATCCTCCTGTGGTTGCCATTTTTGATTTTTGAGTTAGGATTCCCCTACTTAAAAACATCAAAAATTCCCACTCACAAAGTCAATATTTAAAGACGAAGGATAAATTTTATGAATTTATCCTTCATCCTTTAAATTTGAGTCAAAACAATTTTAATCTGAAATATCAACTGCTTTTAGCACTGTAGCAGGGCGTTTTTTCTGTTATATTTTTCTCGGCAATTCATAAATTGTCACGCTCCAGAATTTGCATTCTGCGATCGACTTGTGCCATAAACAAAAAAAACCGCAAGTTTGGAGCTGTGCAAAACAGCGCGATCAATCCCAAATTTTTCCTAGCAAACCACATTCAATTACCCATGAATGCACCAACTCGCATCGCGATTTCTCAACACCAGCGACGCTTTTTAAGTGCGGTAAGTGCTGTTTTAACCAGTAGCTTTGTCAGCCAACTTATCTGGCCATTTATCGAAAATCAACCTGCTTTTGCCCAAACATCAGCCTATTGTCAATTAGCCAAAGAGCAAGTAAATCAAAAAGAAGACTTGCGCCGCGCCGCACTCTCAGGAAAACCCGAATCTCAGCAAGCATATTTTGCTGTTTTGAACAAACACGCGCGGGAAATAGCAGAATGCCGCCAAAAAACTTGGCCGCAAACTCAAGCAGTCTGGCTGCGTCTGTATCCCTGCGATGTCAGAGCCGGAGAGCTCGATCGGGTATTAGACAAAGTTGTGAATAAAGGCTACAACCAAGTCTATATAGAAACATTTTATGACGGTCAAGTGCTGCTACCAGTCGCAGACAATCCTACGCCTTGGCCTTCTGTAGTGAGAAATCCCGGCTACGAGAAATACGATTTGCTAGAAAAGGCGATCGCCAAGGGAAAGCAACGAGGTTTAAAAGTTTACGCATGGTTATTTACCATGAACTTTGGCTATACCTATTCTCAGCGTGAAGACAGACAGCAAGCCCTCGCAAAAAACGGTCAAAATCAGACAAGTTTAACCGTAGTTGAAGACGGAGTAATCAACGATGAATTCGGAGAAGTTCCGGGCAATCAAGCCTTTATCGATCCCTACAGTACGCAAGGGCGGCAAGACTATTCCTTGTTGGTAAATCAAGTGCTGAAACGCCGGCCACAAGGAATGTTATTTGACTACATTCGCTATCTGCGAGGCGTCGGCGCAGCTTCAGTTTCTACCAAAGTTCAAGACTTGTGGATTTACGGTTCAGCATCGCAGCAAGCTCTGTTGCAGCGGGCTAGTAATCAACAAGGGCGAGATTTAATTCAGCGATATTTGACGAAAGGATTTGTTAATACTAACGACGTTCAAGCCGTAGTAAAACAGTATCCGACTGAGCAAGAACCTCTTTGGCAAGGGCGAACTCCGCGGCCGATACTGATAGCAACTCCCGTTTTAATAAGGCAGAATTCTACAGCAACTACAGCTTCAAAAAAACCCGCTACTGGCAGGCCAAATGTTCCGACTCCGACACCAACACCCACACCAACACCGAAGCTTCCTGATACTGGTACTCTGCAAAAAGACCT